>CANROQ010000173.1 GCA_947632295.1 uncultured Bacilli bacterium | reverse complement strand
CCTATTGTAAGTTTTAATAAAGTGATAGAAAATTTAAATAAATTAAAAATTAATTATTTAGTTATCGAAAAAGAAGATGTTTATAAAGTTAAGATTAAGAAAAATTTTAAGGTTAATAATTATTCAAATTATAGTGAAAATTATGAACAAACAGAAATAATTAATAAACGTATTGATAATATATATAATTATTTAAAAAATTATAATAGAGATAATATTTTTGAATTATTAACAAAAATAGAAAGTATTTATGAAAGATAAATTATTAATTGCGACTAATGTAAAAAAAACAATTGAATATATTGAAAAATTAGCTGTTAATTATCCAAATAAAGAGAATGTTTTAAAAAATCGTTTAATAAATACAATGTATGATATGTTAGAAAATGTTTATATGGCCAATATAAGTACTGAAGATAGAAAGAATTATATTCGAAAAGTCATAACTAATATAAAAATGGTTGATTATTATTTAAAAATCAGTGTTGATAAGAAAATAATAAGTTTAAAAAAATATGTTATAGTAGGTAATCATTTATTAGATATTAATAAAATGGTTATAATGTGGTTAAAAAATGAAAAGAGTAGGTAATATTTATGAAAATGTTTATAATATAGAAAATATTATAACTATATATAAAAAAATAAGGAAAACCATTAAAAATAAGAAAAAGTTAGAAGTGTTTGATGATTATTATACATCTAATATTATTTATATAAAAAATATTTTGGAAAATAGGGAGTATGAACCTTTAAAGTATAATATTTTTGTTATTAGTGAACCAAAACATCGCATTATAATGAGTCAAAGTATGATTGATAAAATAATAAATCATTTATGTTGTGAATATTTATTAAAACCATATTTAGAAAAATCATTAATAGATAATAATGTAGCTACTCGTAAAAATAAAGGTACTAGTTATGGATTAAAAAAATTAAAAAGTTATTTAAATTGTATGAAAAATGAAAATTATTATTATTTAAAATTTGATATTAGTAAATATTTTTATAATATAGATCATGATATTTTGAAAAAAATGTTATTAAAAAAAATAAAAGATAAAGATGCTTTAAATATATTATTTAAAATTATTGATTCAACTGATTTAGATTATATTAATAATAGTATTAATAGATTAAAAGAAAAAAATAATAATTTAATTGGTGTTCCTAATTATAAAAAAGGTAAAGGATTACCAATTGGCAATATGACAAGTCAGTTTTTAGCAATTTATTATTTAAATGATTTAGATCATTATATAAAAGAAAAATTAAAAATAAAGCATTATATAAGGTATATGGATGATGGTATTTTATTTTCAAAAGATAAAAATTATTTAAAAGAATGTTTAAATAATATTATTATTTTTTTAAAGAACTATGGTTTGGTTTTAAATAACAAAACTATTATAAGTAATATAAATAATAATATTAATTTTTTAAGTTTTAATTTTAAAGTAAATCATAATTTAATTATTATTAGAGTTAATAATAAAATAAAAAGGAATTTTATTAATAAATTAAAAACAAAAAATTTAAAGTCAATTGTAAGTTATAAGGGGCATTTAGCGTTTTGTACTAATAATATTTATTATAAATATATGAAAGAGCAAGAAGAAATAAAAAAATGAAGATAAAATATTAAAAATGGAAAATATTTTGGAGATTATTAGTATTTAAGTACAGTTGATGTAGATTTAAGAAAATTTTTAAGTTTGAATACATATCAAAATGTATTTTTTTGTCTACAGTTTAATTTACACGAAAGAATGTTTGTGATAAAATAATAATGGTGGTTATATGGAAAGAATTATTATGCATATTGATGTAAATAATGCTTTTTTATCATGGACAGCGATTGAACTTTTAAATAATGGTTGTAAATATGATATTAGAAATAGTTATGCCGTTATTGGTGGTGATCCAAAAGCCCGTCGAGGTATAGTTTTAGCCAAATCAAATTCCGCTAAAAAACAGGGGATAGTTACAGCCGAAACTTTATATAGCGCTAAAAAGAAATGTCCAGTTTTAAGAGTATATCCGCCAAATTATAAATTTTATCAAGAAATGTCTCATAAATTATTTGAACTTTTGTATAAATATACACCTGATATTGAAGTTGCTTCAATTGATGAATGTTATCTTGATTATACTAATGTAAAACATTTATATGGTGATCAATTAGAATTTGCCAAAAAAATTCAAAAAGAAATTTATGATACATTAGGTTTTACAGTCAATATTGGTATTGCTAATAACAAACTATGTGCGAAAATGGCCTCGGATTTTGAAAAACCTTATAAAATTCATACCTTATATGAATTTGAAGTAAAAGAAAAGATGTGGCCTTTAAAAGTTGGCGATTTATTTGGAGTTGGCAAGAAAACAGTTCCTAAATTAGAGAGTTTAAATATTTTTACGATTGGTGATTTAGCTAATACTAATAGTGAAACTTTAAATAAATATTTTAAAAATCAAAGTCAATTTTTAATCGATAGTGCTAATGGTATTGA
>CANROQ010000172.1 GCA_947632295.1 uncultured Bacilli bacterium | reverse complement strand
GTTTTAAGTATTAATCCCATAGTTGCATCGGCCATATTTTTGCTTATTTGTGGTATAGCTACAGGTATCATAATCTATGTATGTATTAGATATAAAAAAATAAAAACACCTAAAGAAACTGAAACTGATAAATTAAGACATCAAATTTCAGATGTAGTAGCAATCATAGTTACTATTATATACTTAATTATTAGTTTTAAAACTATGGCGTGGCATTTAACATGGATTATATGGATAATATTTGGTTTGTTTGAAGAAATTTTAAAATTAGTATTTATGTTAAGGAGTTATAAAGATGAAAAATAAAAAATTGATTGTAACATTAATTATTTTATTGTCAATTATTATGGTAGTTCTTTCTATATTTTTTGTTAATCTTTTACAAAATGGTTTTAAATTTAAAATTGGATTAAAAAGTAGTAATGAATTAATATTAGATAAGACTTATGAAGAAAAATTTAATAATATTATAATAGATGCTACTACAAGTGAAATTTATATAAAAAAGTCTAATACAAATAATGTTAAAGTTACAATTTATGGTGAAAAAGATTATACTGATGTTGAAACTAATCATGATACTTTAAAAATTAAAACAAGTGAAAAAAATTGTATAGGATTTTGTTTTAATCAAAAATCAGCAAAAATAGAAATATATTTACCAGAAGAATTTAATGGAAATATCGATATTAAAAATGATTATGGAAATATTTTTATAGATAAATTTTTAAATGCTAATATTGATGTAGAAGAAGATTGTGGAGACGTTAAAATACTTGGTGGTAATATTATTGAAGTAGATAATAATTATGGTGATATCGAAATAGAGAAAGCTAATGTAGTAACTATAGATGAAGATTGTGGAGATGTTATAATTTCAAGTGTATTTGATGTAACAGTAAAAAATAGTTATGGAGATATAAAGATTAAATCAATTGATAATTATCTTAATCTTGAAAATGACTGTGGAGATATTGAAATTGACAATATTAATTTAGCTAAAGATTCTTATATTAAAGATGATTTTGGCGATATAGAAATAGGTAATACAAATGAAATATTTATTGATGCAAAAACGGATTTAGGAAAAGTAAAAATTAAAAATAATTATAATAAATCAGATGTTACTTTGAAAATAGAAAATGACTGTGGTGATATCGAAGTTAATAATTAAAGCAAATTAAAAACAAGCAGTATATAAAGTTTTTTCTATAAGATAAATAGTAAATTTTAAAAATAAAATTATTACCAAAAATTAAAAAAAGTGCTATAATTAATTTGTTGAGCAAAAAATATTAAGTCAAATTATTATCAATGTGTAGCAAAATGCGTAAGTCCAATTGTATAGAGACTTGCGTATTTTTATGCCCAAAAATAGTTTGATGGAGGATTTTATGAAAGAATTGGATTTAGGTGTGGAAAAAATTTCCAAATTAATTAAAAAATTTGCGATACCATGTGTTATCAGTATGATTGTAGCGGCGTTATATAATATCGTCGACCAAATATTTATAGGTTGGAGTGAAGCAGGGGCCTTTGGTAATGCAGCAACCAATATCGTATATCCATTTACTGTAATATCACTTGCTTTTGCTTTATTAATTGGTGATGGATCAGCAGCATCATTTAATTTATTATTGGGTGCTAAAGACAAAGAAAAAGCAAATAAATCGATTGGTAATGGTTTAATACTTTTAATTTTTGTCTCAGTTATTTTAACAATTATTGGTTTGCTTTTTAATAGGCAAATATTAAAATTATTTGGAGGTAATCCAAACGAAGTAGAATGTTATCAATATGCTAAAGATTATTTAAGAATTATTTGTTATGGTTTGCCATTTTATATTATTGGTCAAGGTTTAAATGCTTCGATTAGAAGTGATGGTAGTCCAAAATATGCAATGTTTTCAACTTTAATTGGAGCAATATCTAATATTATTTTAGATCCAATATTTATATTTGTATTCAAAATGAGTGTTAAAGGAGCAGCCCTTGCTACCATTATTGGTCAAATACTAACTTTTATAGTAAGTATTATGTATTTTAAAAAATCAAAATCTTTTAAGATAAATAAAGATTCAGTTAAGTTAGATAAAAAAATATGTAGGCAATCAATATCTTTAGGATTAGCATCTTTAATTACGCAACTTGCAATTGTAATTATAATAGCTGTTGCGAATAATTTAATTGGTAAGTATGGCTATATGACAATGTCTAGTTCAAATGTAGCATATGGCGTAGTAACACCACTGGCTGTGATTGGAATATGTATGAAAGTATTTGGTATTGTCGTATCTATTGTTATTGGTGTATCTTTAGGAGGAATGCCAATTATTGGATATAATATGGGTGCTAAAAATATGAAAAGAGTTAAAGAAACAATTAAATATATTCTAATAATAAATTTGATTATTGGTGTTATAGCATTTCTATTATTTGAACTTTTTCCTAATTTTATCATTAATATTTTTGGTGCAGGTAATTCTTTTGAATACATGGAATATGCTAAATATTGTTTAAAAATATTTTTAGGTGGAATTATATTAACTTGCATAATTAAATCTTTATCAATATTATTGCAAGCAATGGGTTCTAGTTTTAAATCAACA
>CANROQ010000171.1 GCA_947632295.1 uncultured Bacilli bacterium | reverse complement strand
ACTTTTATATCTCTTATTTCCACTTCAAAATCGCCTGTTACTCCTATTTTTTTCGCGTCATCCGACAGTGAATATTGGGTTTTGGCAATACAAATTGGTAAATTTGCAAAACCATCTTTTGTAATTTTTTCTATCTTTTTTAATATATCAGCATTATATTTAACCGCTTTAGCACGATAAATTTCCATGCAAATACGATCAATTTTTTCTTGAACTCTCAAATTATCTTCATACAATAATTTAAAATTACTATCTTTTTTTACTAAATCAATTACTTTTAACGCCAAACTTTTTGCGCCTTCACTACCACAAGCATAAGCATCGACTAAAACACAGTCGGTATTTACATTAGCACAATAATTTGTAACATTCTTAATATCGCTCATATTGTCATCGTTAAATTTATTAATACAAACCATGACATTATCTATGAATTTGCGCATATTTTCTATGTGAACACCTAATAATTTTAAGCCGTCATTTAAATTGCCATTACCATTATATTTTATACTTCTAATAGTCGCATTAACGATAACTAATTTTGGTTTTAAATTACCAATCCGACATTTTATATCAAAAAATTTTTCCGCACCTAAATCAGAACCAAATCCGGCTTCTGTTACAACGTAATCTGCTAAATTTAAAGTCATATTTGTAGCAATCAAAGAATTACAACCATGCGCAATATTCGCAAATGGTCCACCATGAATAATCGCAGGATTATGTTCCAAAGTTTGAACCAAATTTGGTTTTAATGCATCCTTCAAAACAACTAATAGACTATCTACACAATTTAAATCGGAAGCAAAAATAGGTTTTCCATCGACATTATAAGCAACTAAAATATTACCTAATCTACTGCGTAAATCGGAAACACTTTTAGATAAACACAAGATAGCCATAATTTCACTAGCAGCCGTAATATTAAAATGTTCACGTCTTTTTATTCCACTATTACCTATTTCAATATCACGTAAAAACCGATCATTTATATCGATAGTTCGATTAAAACAAATATTATTTAAATCTATATTCAAAGTATTTCCTTGGAAAATATGATTATCAATTGCTGCCGCTAATAAATTATTACAAGTCGTTATCGCATGCATATCACCAGTAAAATGTAGATTTATATCTTCCATTGGTACAACTTGAGCATAGCCACCACCGGTTGCTCCACCTTTTGTTCCAAATACCGGTCCTAGAGATGGTTCTCGCAAAACAACTAAACTTTTTTTACCCAATTTACAAAGTGCGTCATTTAAACCAATACTCATCGTTGTTTTTCCTTCACCATAAGGTGTTGGATTAATTGAAGTTACCAATATTAAATTACTATCATTTTTCTTTTTATTTAATAGTGATAAATCCAACTTTGCCTTATATCGTCCATACATTTCATATTGACAGTCCAAAAGATTTAATTTTTTTGCAATATCACTTATTAATTCTAAAGATACAGCATTTGCTATTTCAATATCACTTTTCATCTTATCACCATTATTCATTTATTTATTAAAAGAAAAATTATTCATTCTCCTCGTGAATTTTTTCAATTATATTTTCGATATTTTTACCATATTCAATCGATTCATCATAAACAAAAGTGAGTTCTGGAATATGACGAATATCAATTCGAAGCGCCAATTCTTTTCTTATAAAACCACTTGCATTATTTAAAGCAGCCATTGTACTTTCAATTTTTTCCTTATCAAAAACAGTTACATAAACTTTCGCAAAACTTAAATCATTCGATACTTTACAATCCGTAACCGTTACAAACTTGATATCTTCATCTTTAATTTCCGTTGCTAAAATATAACTAATTTGTTTCACCATTTCACTAGCAATACGTTCAATTTTAACGCTCATAAAATCACCTCTTCTAAATTTATTATATCATGCCTTAAATATCTTCGCAATCTAAAAGGAAGTCATTTAACTTCCTTTACATTTTATAACTCAACATTATGATAAACATGTTGTACATCTTCAACATCATCTAATAACGTAAGAAGACGATTGAACATTTCTAAATCTTCACCATCTAAAGTAACTTTATCTTTAGGTAACATCGTAATTTCATCCATATCAAATTGCACATCTGGTAAAACACTTGAAATAGCTTCTTTTATTTTAAAATTATCTTGAGGTTCACCATATATAACAATCGAATCATCTTCAAGTTCAATATCGACATTATCAATATCGTGTTCAATTAAAGCATCTAAAGTTTGTTCTTCTGTTAAACCTTTGAAACTAATAATACATAAATTATCATAATTATAAGTAATACTACCCATTGCTCCCATTTTACATTTTGTTTTATTTAAAACCGCCCTAACCGCACTAATCGAACGATTAACATTATCAGTTAGGCAATCGACAATTACAGTGGCTCCTGCAGGTCCAAATACCTCATAACGCACTGAATCATAAGACTCATCGGCTCCACTATTAACTTTATCGATGGCTCTTTTAATAATATCCGCTGGGACTTGATCTTTTTTTGCTCTTTCAATTAAACGTTTTAATGCAGCATTACTTGTTGTTTCACAACCACCAGTTTTCGCAACTTGATAAATTTCTCTAGCATACATTGAATACAATTTACCACGAGCCGCTC
>CANROQ010000170.1 GCA_947632295.1 uncultured Bacilli bacterium | reverse complement strand
GTATTAAAACTTTTAGCGCCTTCCAAAATATAAGCCATATAGCCATATTTCTTTTTTAAATCTCTTGAGGTTTCATAAGGAATATTCATAAATTTGCCAAATCCGGCTACATAGACAAATGGATCGCCATTAATAGTACAAATATCGATGGCTTTAACAATACCACTTGTCATAAGCAATTTTAAATTATGAATAGGATTTTTAGTATAACCAAACATCGAACCAATATCATTGGTAGTTCCAAGTGGAATATGCGCCAGTAAAAGACGCTTTTCTCTTTTAAAATTTCCAGTCATAACTTCATTAAAAGTTCCATCGCCACCAACGGAAATAACTAAGTCTACTTCTTCTAGATTTTTCACTATTTCAATAGCATGTCCATGATATTTAGTCACATATGTGATAACTTCATAATCGTTTTCTTCTAAAATTTGTTTATATTGTTTTAAGAAAAAATTTTTATTTTTTTTACCACTATTTGGATTATAAATAACAACACATTTTTTCATTATGACACCTTTCCTCAAAAGTGATTTATTTTTTTAATTATATCATATTAATGAAAAAAAAGCATTATTTATATGAAATTTTATTATGACATTTAGGACAAATAAGATTTCTTTTCTTATTTTTACTGAAAAAATAACCACAATTATAGCAAATAGTCTTGTTAATTTTTAATTTTGTTTTAGTTAAATTTATATTTTTGATATTTTTATTTTTTAAAAGTTCTAATAAATAGATCGATGGATTTTCAATATCCGATATAATATAATTATGATTTTTAGTTCTAGTTAGGGCTACATAAAATAATCTTCTCTCTTCTTCTAAATAATATTTTTCTTCATTTTTAAGTATTTGTAATTCATAATTATCAACAATTTGTGATGGAAAACCATAAATATTATCATTGACATCTAAAATAATCGTTTCATCAAATGTTAGACCTTTCGAAGCATGAGCCGTTAAAAAAGTTATATCGACATTTAAATTTAAACAAACTAATTTATTATCAATAATATCAAAATATTTTTTATCGATAATTTCTTTCAAACTAAATTTATATCTCCCTAATATTAAAATTCGACTACTAGGATTAACATTTATAATTTCTAAAATAATATTATAAATAAGTTCTGATTTAATATTATTTTTATCATAAAAATAAACGATAATAGGATTAGATAATGTTTTATCCGATAATAATTGTTTTTTTAATTGGTAATTGTTATTCATAATAAAATTACCAGCCAAATTTATTAATTGTTGACTATTACGATAAGTTTTAGATATTTTTAAAATATTACAATCACGAAAAATTTTAGGAAAATTAATAAATAAGTTGACATCAGAACCTGCAAAACCAAAAATTGCTTGCCAATCATCACCAAACGCAATAATTTTAGAATTATTTTGACTTAATAGTTTTATTATTTCTAACCTATTTTTAGATATATCTTGAAATTCATCGATGATTACATATTTATATTTGGTAAATGAGGTATTTTTTAACTTTTTTACGGCTTGATTTATAATATCATTAAAATCGATAATATTATTATTTTGATTATGATTAGTATAATATTTTAATGCTCTAGTAATTATAGTTATAAATAATGTTAGTTGATAATTATTTATATATTTTGTTTTAAGTTTTTTTAAATATTGATTATCTATATAATTAACTTTATAATTATTGATAAATGAAGTACATAAAGATAAAAACTTTCTATATTCTATATCTTCATCTTCCATAATTTTATAGTTAAAAATATCTAATTTTAACAATATATTTTTTAAAGTTGTTAAAATAGATGTACCTTTAATAATATTAAAAGAATTAGCTTTTTTCTTAATAATTTTTCTATCTTTTTTTAAATAATTAATAATTATCTTTTTATTATTGATATACAATATGAATTTAGAAATAATTTGATTAAAATTAACAATTTCATATTTAAACTTAATATTGGTTAATTTTAAAAAATTAATAATTGCTACTTCTTCTAATGTAATAACTTTATAATTATCTATTTTATAATAATTAGTATTTTGCTTATAAAAAAACGTATATAAATATTCTAAGTATTCTAAATAGTAATCAGTAAAATATATATCACGACTAAAATAAATATTTAAAATATTTTCTAAATTATCACAAATCGTAAATTTTTGATTTTTACCAATAATTTCAAGAGCTAACTTATGAAAAGTTTCGATATTAATATTTAAGTTTAAATTATTAATAATTTGTTTTTTCAAATCATTAACGGATTCTTTAGTAAAAGAAATCACTAAAATATTATTAGGATCAACTTTTTTAATATCGATTAAATATTTTACTTTAGCACTTATAACGGTAGTTTTACCACTACCGGCTCCCGCAATCACTAAACAATTTTCGTGATTATCTAAAATTACTTGTTTTTGTTCTTGATCTAATTTTATATTTAAATTAGCCTGTTCGAATATTGTATCTAAATATTTTTCTATCATAAAAAAACCTCTAATTAATTATTAGAGATTTGTTTACTAAAATCCTTCAAATTTTATGATAAATATGCAATTTTTATTCCAAAATCACCATCAATATCAGGATAAGTAATTGGAATATTAATTTTTAATAGTGAATTAG
>CANROQ010000169.1 GCA_947632295.1 uncultured Bacilli bacterium | reverse complement strand
TGATGTAATTGTATGTAACAAATAAGATTAATGATACTTGAGAAAACTATATTTTATTTAATATAGTTTTTTTGTATTTTATATGCTTAAATTATTGTTACAAAACTGTAATTGAAAAAAATGGTAAATAGTGCTATAATGAATATTGTGAATTGAGGTGTTTTTTTTGAAAGAAAAATTCAAGACAATTATGTCAAAAATAGGATTATATATGAAAACAAATAAATTATTTTTTGTTTTCGTTTTAACATCAGTTGGTAATGCTACTTTATTGCGTTTTTTAACTGTTCAAAATTATTTTGAAATTAAGCCTCTTTTGGCTGATATTGGTGCAGTATTATTAATTGGAGCGTTTGGTTATTTTTTTAAACCAAAAAATCAATTTAAATATTATTTTACATGGTCAATTATTTTTACATTTTTATGTATAGTTAATTCTATGTATTATACTAATTATATGTCTTATGCATCAGTTTCTCTTTTAGCAACTTCACTACAAGTTGTCGATGTTGGTGATGCAATTGTTAAACAAGTCATGGAATTAAAAGATTTTAGTTATATTTGGCAAATAGTAGCTATGATATTTGTTCATTTGTATTTAAAGAAAAAAAATTATTATGATTATGTTAAAGATATAGAAGTTGGAAAAGTTAGAGCTTTAAATACAATTGTTGCTAGTTTAATTTTCTTTGGTTTTTTTGTTTCAACTTTAACTGGTTTAGATATTAGCCGTTTTGGTAAACAATGGAATCGTACATATTTAGTTATGAAATTTGGTTTGTATACATATCAAGCAAATGATATTTTTGTTAGTTTTAAGACTAAAATAAGTCCTTTATTTGGTTATGATGAAGCTGCTAAAGAATTTAGAGAATATTATGAGGAGCGAAATAAAGAAACACCTGAACCAAATGAATATACTGATATTTTAAAGGGTAGAAATGTTCTAGTAATTCATGCTGAAAGTATTCAAAATTTTATGCTTGGTACAACTGTTAATGGAGTTGAAGTTACACCTAATTTGAATCGTTTAGCTAGTGAAGGTTTATATTTTTCAAATTTTTATGCACAAGAAAGTGTAGGAACTAGTAGTGATAGTGAATTTACTTTTTTAACATCTTTAATGCCAGCAACTAGCGGAACAGTAGCTGTAAGTTACTGGGATCGAGATTATAGCACAAGTTTAAAATATCTTAAAGATATGGGTTATTATAATTTTAGTATGCACGCTAATAACGGTACATTTTGGAATCGTAATTTAATTCATCCAAAATATGGTTATGATAGATTTTTTTATTATACTAATGATTATTATATTAAAAAGAGTGATATATTAGGATTGGGTCTTAATGATAAATCGTTCTTTAAACAATCTGTTCCAAAAATTAAAGAAATAAGTGAAAATAATCAAAATTTTTATGGTACATTAATTATGCTTACAAATCATACACCTTTTGATGCTGCATCAGAAATTGATTTTGATGTTGATTATAAATATGAAAAAGTTGATGAAGAAACTGGTGAAGTAACAACTGTATCAGCACCATTTTTGGAGGATACGACTTTAGGTAATTATTTTAAAACTGTTCATTATGCCGATGAAGCAATTGGTGAGTTTATTGATGAATTAGATGAAGCAGGATTATTGGAAAATACAGCTATTGTTATTTATGGCGATCATGATGCTAAAATTAAAAAGGCTGAATATTTACATTATTATAATTATGATCCTTATACTGATTCTATTTTAGATGAAGATGATCCTAATTATAAAACTATGGATTATTATGATTATGAATTAAATAGAAAAGTTCCTTTTATTATTTGGACTAAAGATCAAAAAGTTCAAGGTGAAATCACTAAAGTTATGGGTATGTATGATGCTTCTCCAACTTTAGGTAATATGCTAGGTTTTTATAATGAGTATGCTTTAGGACATGATATATTTAGCATTGATGATAATATTGTTGTTTTTCCTGATGGAAGTTGGGTTAGTGATATTATGTATTATAGTAGTTCTAAAGGTGAGGGAAAATTACTTGATCCTGAAGCAACAATAAATGCTGAATATATTGAAAATAATAATGCCTATGCTGAAAAGATGATTGATATATCAAATGATATAATTGTTTATAATTTAATTAAGCGTACTAAAGAAGATGAAGCTATAGTTAACGATGAGAATACAGAGGAATATACGGAATAAAGTATATTCCTCTTTTAGTGTTATTATAAGTATTTAAAAGTATTGTTAAAAAAAATTTTATTTTTTTTAATTTGTGTATAAATTCATGATTAATCATAATTTATATTATAAAACATATATTTTAATATAAATATTATAAAAAATAATGATATTAATTGACAAAAAAAAGATATTCGTGTAAAATTATATATGCATTGATTATTAAATATATTATATTTTAAATATTTATATGGGTCTATAGCCAAGTGGTAAGGCGTGGGACTGCAACTCCCTGATCGTTGGTTCAAATCCGACTAGACCCTCCAAAATATAGTGTTATGCAGGTGTGGTTCAATGGTAGAATGCGGCCTTGCCAAGGCTGAGACGCGAGTCCGATTCTCGTCACTTGCTCCAGTGACGTTTCTGTTCGAACTTTTATAGTTTGAACTTAACATATATAATCAATCCGTTCGGGTTG
>CANROQ010000168.1 GCA_947632295.1 uncultured Bacilli bacterium | reverse complement strand
ATGATATAGTCATATTGGAATTACAAAATATCGATGAACATAATTTTAAAGAGAGATTATTATACTATTCATCAGGTGTTATATATACACGTTGCCTAGGAAAGAGTAAAGATTATTGCGATTTAAAAAAAATAAAAGTATATGCGATAATAAATTATGAATTATCAAAACAGGTGGAACAAACAATTCACTTAAAAGTAGAAGAAACTAATGATTTATTTTTAAATAAAGTAGAATATAAAATTTTTAATTTAGAAAAAGTAAATAAAGATGATCCAAATAGTAAATATTATGAAATCATAAATTTATTTAAAAATGACAATTTAGAAAATTTAAAGAACATCATAAAAAATAAAGACTATAAAGAAATATTAGAAAAGATGGAAATATATAATCAAAATAGAGAGGAGTATCAAAAAATGGAAGATATATATAAGATGATGATGGAAGAAAAATTGAGTTTTAGTGGAGTTTATAGGGATGCTTTAGAAGAAGGCATTAGCAAGGGTGAAAAAAATAAAACTATTGCTATTGCTAAAAATTTATTAAAACAAAAAGTTGATATTAATACGATTGCTACTGCTACAAATTTATCAATAAAAGAAATAAATTCTCTTCGATAAATAATAAATTTACATAATTATTTAAATTCAATAAAGGATTTGCTAGTTCCACGGATATGTAGAACATTTATTTTTATGTTGTCTATCAATTATACCTATATCAAAATAATAAATAAAATATAATGACAAAAAAATACTGAGCAATCAGTATTTTAATTTTCTAAAGCATTTAAAATTACAGGTATAACTTGTTTTTTTCGAGAAACGACACCAGGTAAATAAGTACCTTGCTCTAAATTTTCTATATTAAATGCTTTACTTAAAATTTCTTTAGCACTTTCATTAAAGAAAAGATATGAACCATTTTCAATAACATCAGTTACAAAGAAAGAAACTAAATAATATTCTTCTTTAGCGCAAATTTGTTCAATAGCTTTAATATAATTTTCTTTATTATCAATTATATCATCGACACTAACAGTTGAAAATTGCCCAATACCTAATTTTAAATTATTGTATGGATAATTTTTAAAATCAGTATAAATTACATCTTCTTCTGTTTTTCCTTCTAAAGAAGCACCTGCTTTAATCATTTCCTTTCCATATGTTTTATAATCAACACCAGCAATTTGTGCTAAAACTGGAACTGTTTCTCTATCAATATCAGTTGTTGTAGGTGAAGTCAAAATTAATGTATCCGACAAAATTCCTGACAACATTAATCCAGCAATATTTTTTGGAATTTCAACATTGTTTTCTTTATATAATAAATATAAAATTGTACAAGTACTACCAACTGGCATATTTCTAAAATTAATTGGCATAGTTGTACCAATACCACCAATATTATGGTGATCGATTACTTCGATAATTTCAGCTTCTTCAATTCCAACTGCACTTTGTAATGCTGTATTATGATCAACTAAAATACATTTTTTTCTTTTATGATCTGTAACATTACTTAATCTTAACATACCTAAACATTTATCATGATTATCAACTACCGGATAATTAGTATATTTAACTTTATTAGCAATATCTAAACTAGCATTTAATTCATCACTTTCGTTAAACTTAATAATATCATCAGTCATCATAATTGTTTTTAAATTATTACATAAACTTACCATATTAGCAGTTTTAAAAGTATCAAATTTAGTAGAAATAATATTTATTTTATTTTTTTGTGCTAATTCAACAAGTTGTTTATCTAATTCAAAACCACCAGTAACAATAACTAATTTTAATTTATTATTTAAAACATGTTTTAAAATATCTTGTCTATTACCGACAATTAAAACAGTATTTTCTGTCAATTTAACTTGACTAATAAAAGTTTCTGTATCATATGAAGCAACTAAAACATTACCTGATAATGTATCATCAAATTTGCAAATTTCTTTACCATCTAATGTTTCAATAATATTGTTGTAAGAAGAATCTAAATATTTATCATCATTATATATCTCTTCTTTAGCAATATTTTTCATGCCGACCATACCAACTAATTTTTGCTTGTCATCGACAACAGGTAACATTGTAACACCTAATTCACACATTTTTAAATAACATTTATAAACTGAATTATGTTCTTCAATAAAATAATCTTTATGATAATTAACATCTTTAATTTCGACTTTAACATCATTTAAATATTTTGGTTCTTGAACTTTAAAATAATCTAAAACAAATTTTGTTTCAGGATTAGTGTCACTTAAAATTTTTGGTTCAGTGTCAAGTCCTAATTGATTTTTTAAATAAGATAGTGAAATTGCAGCTGTTACACTATCAGTATCTGGTTTGCGATGACCAAATATAAATATTTTATCTTTTTGCATATAAAACCTCCTTGATAATTTATACAGGTATTATATCACTTTCCGCCTGATAATTCAATTTAAGTTGGAATATTTTAAAGTTTATTTATTAGAAAAATTTTTATATATAATTTATTAAAAAAATAGGAGTTCCTATTTTTTTAACACTTTTTTTAACACTTTTTGAAATTCTTCATTAATTTTCTCTAAATATTCATCGAATTCATTATCATTTTCTCCTATAAATGTTACATCATTAAGAATTGCATTTTTTAAATATTTATTCATAATTTTTTGTGGAT
>CANROQ010000167.1 GCA_947632295.1 uncultured Bacilli bacterium | reverse complement strand
AGATTATTAATAATATTCGCAAATTCTTCATAATCTTTAATAATCATATCTAAAAACTTATCAACTTCTTGTGGTCTATAGCCTCTCGTATCAATTTTAAATTCTTTATCTAAAATATCTTTAACAGTAAGTAGAACTCCCTCTTGATACATAACAATACACCTCTCTCTATTCATCATATATTTTCTCAAATATTTTAACTTTTGTCAATGATATTTACAGGTATATAAAAACTACTTGTTACGGCTATTTAAACAAGTAGTTCTTTTGATATAACAAACATTATCAATCATCTCATTAAAAATATTTTCTATATGGCACTTTTCTTCCATTATATCACCTCTCTAGTTTAAAGATTAACACATTTTATATAGAATTTCTTGGGTTTCGACAAAACTAGAACATAATTTTAAAAAATATTAAATTGTGACAATTTTTTCACTTTACACATTTATACTAAATTTATGTGGAAAATTATTTTTTTTTATAGTATAATTTTTTAAGGTGGTTAAGGTGAATTATCCAAATAATATTAAAAAAGATTCACATAAAATAAATTATAGTAATCGTGGTATGGGTTTAGAGCAAGATTTAAATGAAACAAATAATTATTATTTGCAAAATAATATTGCTGTCATACATAAAAAGCCAACGCCAATTACGATTGTAAAAGTCGATTATAAATCAAGAATAGATGCGGTTATAAAAGAAGCCTATTTTAAAACACCATCCACAACGGATTATAATGGTGTATATAGAGGAAAATATATTGACTTTGAAGCAAAAGAAACAAAAAATAAAAAATTTTTTCCTTTAGTAAATATTCATAATCATCAATTAAAACATTTAGAAAGTGTCATAAATTCTGGTGGTATTGCATTCTTAATTATTAGGTTTACATCATATAATGAAACATACTTAGTCGATGCCGATACCTTTTTAAAATACATTGCCAAAGAAAAGAAAACGACTGTACCACTTGCCTTCTTTAAAGAAAATGGTTATGTTTTAAAAGAAAAATATAATCCTAGATTAGACTATCTTAATATAGTAGATAAAATTTATCTAAAAGGAGATGAAGCATGAAAAATAAAATTTTGGATTTTTTTAATAAACTAAAAATGTTATTTAAAAATAATCCTATTTATTTAGCAATTGCGATCGTAAGCTTAATTGTGCTGATTGTCGGTAGTATTGCAATTGGATTTTTTAAATCATTTATATTTTTGTTTACAGTCGATGGTATTTTAATATTATGTGAATATTTAAATGCTAAAAGAAATAAACAAAAAAAATTAGAAAATAATCAAGATAATGAAATAATTATAAATTCAAATAACGATTATAACGATGATACTGATTATGAAAAAAATATAACTGTAGAACAAGAAGAATTTGAACCTGAAGATGATAATGTAGAAAATAGTTACAAAAATAATAGGAGTAGTGAGATTATGGCGACTAATAAAAAAGTAGTAAAAAAGACTAATAATAAAAATGTCAAAAATGTTAACAATGCCAAAAATGGAAAAAATACTAACAATGAAAAAAAATTAAACAATAAACCTGCTAATCAAGTAAAAGTCGAAAATAAAAAAGTTGATGGCAAATCGACACCTAAAACCAAGGAACAAAAGAAAAATAAAGTCAAAAAGATTATTAAAATTATTTTAATCATATGTTTTATTTTAGGTATTGCAGCTTTAATCGCTGTTTGTCTATTTTTTAAAATGATTATCGATGAAGCACCTGAATTTGATGTGCAAAATTTAATGATGAAAGAATCGACTATTTTGTATGACAATAATGGTGAAGAAATGGGACGACTAGGAAGTGAAAACCGTGAAATCATTACCTACGATGAACTACCCGAAATTTTCATTGATGCGATTGTCGCAACTGAAGATTCAAGATTTTTCCAACATAATGGTTTTGATTTTCCTCGTTTTATTAAAGCAAGTTTAGGTCAAGCAGCCGGTAATTCCGATGCCGGTGGGGCTTCTACTCTAACTATGCAAATTGTAAAAAATAATTACACAGTAAAAAACGAAAATGTCGAAGAAAAAAGTACTGGATTTGAAGGTATTAAAAGAAAATTTACCGATATTTATATGGCTATTTTCAAACTAGAAAAAAATTATACTAAGCAAGAATTATTAGAATTTTATGTAAATTATAACTATTTAGGTAGTAGTTCATATGGTGTAGAACAAGCCTGTCAAACTTATTTTAATAAATCTGCTAAAGACATAAATTTATCTGAAGCGGCTTTAATTGCTGGATTATATCAATCACCTGGCGCATACGATCCATTAGATGGTGAAGAAAATGCAGCGCGTGCTGAACAACGACGTTTAACCGTTCTAAATTTAATGGAAAGACATGGCTATATCTCTAAAGAAGAAAGAAAAATTGCCGAAAAGTTAACAGTTGATAAAATTGTTGTTGGTGAAAGACCAAAGCAAAATGGTGACTACCGTGCTTTTGTCGATATGGTTGCAGAAGATGTTAAAGAAGCAACTGGTTGGAATCCTCATACAACCGCTTTAGATATATACACAACAATGGATAGAGAAAAACAAGATCACATCAATAAAATTATGTCTGGTGAAATATATTCTTGGGAAAATCCAGCTGTTCAAGCAGGAATTGCTGTTGTTAGTACTAAAACAGGCGCTATTGCTG
>CANROQ010000166.1 GCA_947632295.1 uncultured Bacilli bacterium | reverse complement strand
GAAAAAGATACAAGTGAAAAATTAGTACAAGAGATCGATGATTTATCAAGTGATGATGAGTATATTGAATTATATACCGACTTACCACGTAAAGAAATGGAGAAGAATACTTTAATTGGTGAAGCAAAACTTGAAGGTTATAATAATGGCAAAATCGATGGTTATAATTACGGTAAACATGAAAAAGCAATTGAAATTGCTAAGAATTTATTAAAACAAAATATTGATATTGATATAATTGCAAGTGCTACTAATTTATCAGTAGATGAGATAAAAACTTTAAAGTAAATTTTAAAGTTTTTTAATTTTTTATCAAAAATTTTAAAATTATCGATAATTTTGTGTTAAAATATTATCTTGTAATATACGTTATTAATAAAAAATGAAAAAATTTAAAAAAAATTGCTCCAAAAAAAAGGATTTTGAAAAGTTTTGTCGTATATTTATATATAGGGAGTGTGGAATTATGCTGACAAATGAACAAATAAATAATATTAAAAATAGCATTAATATTGTCGATATTGTTTCGAATTATATTCCACTAACTAAAAAAGGAAAAAATTATTTTGGAGTTTGTCCTTTTCACCCTGATAGTGATCCTAGTTTTTGTGTTTCTGAACAAAAGCAAATATATACATGTTTTTCTTGTAAAGCAACTGGTAATGTCATTCACTTTGTTATGAATTATGAAAATATATCTTTTAAAGAAGCATTAAAAATTTTAGCTGATAAAGCCAATATTAATATTGATATAGGCGATACAAAACGAATTATTAGTGATAAAAATAGCAAATTATATGATATATATGACACTGCTTTGAAATTTTATCAAAATAATATTAATACTGCTAGTGGTAAAACGGCTAAAGAATATTTATATTCTAGAGGTTTTAATGATGAAATTATAAAAGAATTTATGATTGGTCTTTCATTAACTAACCATGATTTATTAACAAAAATTTTAGTTAATAAAAAAAATTCTTATGAAGATATGTTGAAAAGTGGTTTAGTTGTCAAAAATAATTATGGCTATAGCGATATATATAGCAATCGAATTATGTTTCCAATTTGGGATGTTACTGGAAAAGTAGTTGGTTTTAGTGGTCGAATTTTTAACGGAGAAGATACTAAACAATTTGCTAAATACATAAATACTAAAGAAACACCAATTTTTAAAAAAGGTGAATTATTATATAATTATCATCGTGCTAAAAATAGTTGTCGCCAAAAAAATTGTGTAATTATCGTTGAGGGGCAATTAGATTTGATTAGAGTTTATAGTATTGGTGTTGAAAATGTTATAGCAACTATGGGAACAGCTTTTACAAAAGAACATACACTATTAGTAAAACGACTTGCTTCTAACGTTATAATTTGTTTTGATGGTGATAGTGCTGGTGCTAAAGCTACAATAGCGTGTGGAAACGAATTAACTAGTATTGGTATTACACCTAAAATTATTCGTTTAGAAAATAATATGGATCCTGATGAATATATAAAAAGTAATGGTAAAGAAAAATTTATTGAAAAAGTTGATAATCCAATAAATTTTATAGATTTTAAATTATCTTTTTATAAAAATGATAAAGATTTTAATAATAATAATGATATTGCAAAATATGTTAATACTATTATTGATGAATTATCTAAAATAGACGATGAAATTTTAAAAGAATTAACGTTAAAAAAACTTAGTATTGAATCTAATTTAGATATCGATTTTTTACGTGATAGTTTAAATAAAAAAAAGGTTAATGTCAAAAAAGAGATTAAAAATATTAAATCGACAGTTAAAGAAGATAAGTATGAAATGGCTTCAAAGCATTTAATTTATTATATGCTTAGGGATAAAAAAGTAATCAAGATGTATAATAATTCTAAAGTTTTTATTCCTGATGAAAAATATCGATTATTAGCAAAAGAGATAAGTGGGTTTTATATAAATAATGGTTTTATTGATGTGTCGGCTTTGATGAATTCTTTTACTAATAATGAAGATATGATAAAACTTATTGGTGAAATTGAATTTTTAAATTTAAATAATGAATATGATATTTTACAGATAAATGATTATATTAATGTTTTGAAACAGTATTCAATTAATAGTGAAATAAATAGATTAGAACAACAAATGCATACAATTAATAATCGTGATGATAAATTGGTGTTAGCGCAAAAATTATTAGAATTAAAAAAAGAACAAAGTAAAATAGTGGAGGAAAAATTATATGAACGAGATTAAAACATTTGAAGAAAGAAAAAATGAGTTAGTATTAAAAGGAAAAGAAAAAGGTTTTATAACTTATGAAGAATTAGCCAATTCATTAAAAGGATTAGATTTAGATTCTGATTCTTTAGATGAATTATACAATTTATTTAATGAAAATAATATTGCAGTTGTCTCAGAAGATGATAATGATGCAACAGGTGGTTCTGATAAATTATTATTGGATGATAATGATATTACTAAAGATTTGACAATTAATGATCCAGTTAGAATGTATTTAAAAGAAATTGGTCAAATTAAATTGTTGACAATGGAAGAAGAATTAAGTTTAGCTGATCGTATTTTAGCTGGTGATGAAGAGGCTAAATCGATATTAGCGGAGGCTAATTTGCGTTTAGTTGTAAGTATTGCTAAAAGATATGTTGGAAGAGGAATGCTTTTTTTGGATTTAATTCAAGAAGGTAATATTGGTCTTATGAAAGC
>CANROQ010000165.1 GCA_947632295.1 uncultured Bacilli bacterium | reverse complement strand
CTATAATATATTATTTTATCGCAATTCATAATTAATTATTTTGATAATTATAAATAAATTCTATCAAATTACATAATAAAATTCAATAAATTTTTTAAGTTTTACTATTTTAGATTTTCTTTAATTTTTAACACTATAATAAGTAGATATTACTTGGAGTAATCTCAAATTTAGGTGTATAAATTATCCAATCAGTAACATCATCTACAGTAAACCATTTTTCATCACCTGTATGAAGATTACTAACATTATATGGTTCTTGTGTTAATTTGGCTTTAAATTTATTATCATCAAATTCTAGTAGTTCAAACCAAATATGTTCAAAGTCTTTACCACTATCAGTTTTTAGACCAATTTTTATAAGTACTTTATTTTCTTTATGTTGAAAGGCTTTTTTTGCATAATCAAATCTTTCCATCGCAAGTGTTTTCATTCTTAATGTCTCTTCATCGCTAAAGAAAAAGATTGGATTTTCATCCCATAAGTTATCATAATCAGTAACCTTACTTATTTTATTATTTTTTTGGTCTTCTTCTGTTTTATATATAAAAATAGGACTTGTTTTGGTGTTATGTGCATCCTTACGAGTAACTGCACCACCTAATTCTAAATTATCATATTCATCGATTGCTTCTGTCCATGATTTACATATGGCTACAATAGGTTGACGATTAGATAATACACCTAAAAAAGCATAATCTTTTCTAGGATCAAATTCTCCATTTTTATCGATAATATAACTAGCAAAAGTATTAATAACATTATAGTGATTTTTATAATTTTCCTTATTGGATTTTAATATTTCTAATTCTGTAAGTCCACAACGACAAAGACCGTGTGTATGTAACCATACTTCGCCATTTTCATTGTATACAACTTGAATACTATACATATCGCTTGGGCCTGGTGTAACTTTAGAATTGGCGGCTAATTTTGCCCATTTAGCCGGTATTAATCTTTCAGCACTTTCATCGACTAAACCAATTAAATTTGGCATAATAGCAATTGCTAATTTTAATTGAAGATGAAAAGACTTTTTAACATCTTTATTAAATTCCATAAAAATTGTTAAAGAAGATTTAGCTTGTTTTAATTTTTCAATTTCTTCATCATTAAAATGAAAATAATTATATATATACATCTCTGGTAATGTAAAACCACCTGGATAAACACCAACTTCATATTCTTCATCATCATAATTTAATTTAATATTCAGTATATCTTTTTCATCAAATTTATATTCTTTTACCGTAACATTTTCAATTGACGATATTTTATCTACAATTTCATTTGGCATTAAGATATCTTCTTCTTTTTCAGGAATAGCCATCATATAAGATTTTTCTTCCCAATATCCTAATGGTGCTTCCGTTAATTTTTTTGAGTTTTCTTTTGTCTTTAATTTTTTATCTTTTTTAAACAATCCCATTATATACCTTCTTTCACAATTTAATTAATTTTTTAATATTACTACTCTTATATTTTACCATACTCTCATATTTTTTCAATAATTACTTAAAATTATATAAGATAATCTTTACAATCAATATAAAAACAACATACTGAATTTATTAATATGTTGCTTCTTTTAATTTTGCGTTTTTTATGTTATGCATTTTGAAATTCATTGTTATTTTTAAAAATTTTTCTAAATATTATACGTGTTAGTGGTTGAATTATAAATAATTGTGATAATAAAGCAAAAGGAAAATTTAAAACTATTTTTTGTAACCAATATGGAATAAAATTCACAATAAAATTATTTAGTGGTGCTCCATGCATACCAACTGCGATAATTCCATTATAAAGAATTGTTGCTAAAAAACTCATTAGTGGGCACATGACTAAAACAGTTGCACAAATAATAAGCGTTTCGACTATCATTGGATCATTTTTTTTAGGATCAATTGCCTTAAAAGCAATTTTTAACGATAAAGGACTTCCAATAAATATTTCACTTAAATACGCTAATACAAATTCAATAGGAATAAATATCCAAGAATTTTTTATAATTTCTACAGTAAATCCCCCTGCTTCATAAGATGAACAATAAAATACAAAACATGGTACAGTAATAATAACTGTAATTAACGCAAATATTAATCTTTGAAATTTTGTTTGAGGCATATTCATACTTCCTTTCTTTTTTAGCCAACAAAAAAACACATGTTCAAATTGATTATTGTACCGTAATCAGATTTACGAGCATACTGCTCTACATGTGTCGTTTCGTAATTCATTTCGAATTAATTATATCATACTTTATGCTATTTGTTATAATTTTTTAATTCTTACAAATGGCACTATTTCCGCATCAACATTTCTTGGTTGAATATAATTCATTTGTAAATGTCCTCGTTTATATGTCGAACTTACACTAGGCTTTGTTTGTTCATTAACATCCACAAAACTATGATCAAAAATATATTTATTAGGTAATACCCTAGAATAATTAGAATAATTAGAATCTAAATTATTTAATATATTATTACCATTATAAGCACTAATATTTTCTAATCTTTCATTATTCAATTTATTCACCCCCTATACCGTAAATTCGTATATTTTAAATTATTATCTAATATACTAATTCGTAAATAATATTATACACTTTTTATTTTGAAAGTCAAACTTACTATTATTTTTTCTTTATCTATTAATATTTTAAGTTCTATTAAACTGTCAATGATTAAATGATACTACATTAATTTTAA
>CANROQ010000164.1 GCA_947632295.1 uncultured Bacilli bacterium | reverse complement strand
AAAAAAGAAGAAAAAGTAAAGAAATATATAAATACTTATATTGATCTTATTATTGAAAGGACAAGTTTATTATATGAAAATAATAAATTAAAAATAAAATGAATGGAAGGAAAATAAAAGAAATGAATATAAAATTAAAAAAATATCGAGATATAGAAAAATTGAAAAATAATTTGGAAAATGAATTTTTAATTAATTTAGAAGAGTGTGATTCTAAAACAAGAATAAGAATAATTGATTTTTTTAGTGGTCTAGTATTTCAAAAAGGAACTTTAAAAAAGATAAGTAAAAATGAATATGAGGTTATAATTGAAGTATAAATATAAAGTTCAAAAATAAAAGATTTTATTGAGTTTAAAAATACTGAAAGAAGGTAGTGATATAAAATATGTTAGAAAAAAATAAAATGACAATAATGATTTTACAAACAATAAAAGAAGATGTTATTAAAGAAAAAAATTATTCTTTTAATCCTGTACTTTTAATTGGATTAGACGAAATTAAGAGATTTAATGTTTTCTTTGTTATATATGATAAGGAATTTAAGTCAAAATATGGTAATTTATTTAGTTATACAACTATTGAAAAAATTGATTTGGAAGATATAAAAAATAAAAAATTAATTATTTTAGACAATATTCAAAAGATAGTTGATAATAAAAATATGCAAGATAAATTGTATGAATTATTAGATTTATGCTTGCAACTAAAAATTCAAGTTATTTTATGTAGTGACACAAATATTAATGACTTAAAAATAGATGAACTTCTTAAAAGTAAAATGTTATATGGGATACAACTTTATCTAGAAGATAATGGTAATAAAGATGAGAAAATTAATAGTTAGAAATAAAAGAGTACTGAGTGATTATTTTAATATTCAGTTAGAAATAGAAGAAGATTTATTTAGTAGAACTGAGAAAAATATAAAAAATTTTATTAAAACTTATGAAAATTTTTTATTTAAAGAAAATTATGATAAATTTAAAGAATTTACGAAAAAAACAGGATTGAGCATTCTTAGAGTATATTATGTTAAAAACAGTTATAATAAGTTTTATTTAGATGAACGTGGAATTACTTCTTTGTTTGAAAATGATTATGATATTCCAAATGATAGAAATTATGTATTTAAGCATCATCTTACTGTTCATATTTATCTAGATAAAATAGTGAATGATAATAATTGTATTTATGGTTTTATAGAAGGACAAAAAAAATTAATTTATAAAGAAAATGTGGCATATAATAAAGTTAATTATGATGGAAGAAATATTCGAAGAATTATTTATCAAGATGATTTAGTTAAAGAAGATATGATTAAAAAAGTTTTGACGTTGTTGCCAAAATATGTTTTACCTAAATTAGAAATTGAACAAATAAAACAAATTGAATGTATTTATCCTTTTGATGATATTTTAATTCTTAAAAATAATGGTGATCTTTTTGTTAATGGCAATTTATATGCTAAAAATGTAAGAGAATTGTGTTGTTTAACTTTATATCGAACTTTTATAATATTTGAGGATGAAAATGTTGAGTTTTATACTAGTACTTTAATTCAATCTACATCTATAATAGTTAAGGCTATAAAAACATTAGCTGTTAGCGAATCTTTTATAGGAATTCTTACTGATGAGAAAGATTTATTTATAAGTACGATAAGTAGTTTTTGTGAAAATGATTTTGACTTTGATAATTGTATTGAATTTTATTTATCGAATGTAGATGATTTTACTTATACTTATGATTTTGATAATAAAGTAGCTACTTTAAATTTAATAGTTGATAATAAGAAAATATTATTTCCACTGTATATTAGGGTGCTTAAATGACATTTAACTAGAAATGTCTATATTAGGAAAAATTAGTATTGTTTTGTGACTTTCTTATTCTACTAGTTTAGAAATTAGTATATTTGTAATATTTAAGTGATATTGTGAATTAAAGAATTTTATTTTATTTTTTTGTGAAAATAATTAAGAATTGACTTTGATAAAATAAATATGCTTATTACTAAAAATATATCAAAATTAGACAAAATTACATAGATGTTGGAAAATGAATAGAAAAATATTTTTTTGAATAATAATGGAGTATATAATATTAATATATGTATTTGAAAGATATGTAAAAAAATAAAAACGAGTTTACATTCAAGATTTATCAGTGAAAAAACGGTAGATATTATGTTTGAATGTAAAAATGTTACAAAAAGTATTAGGAATACAATTTTTATGTGAAATAGTGTGATATTTATTAAAATATAATGTTGTAAAATTGAAGTTTTATTAAAAGTATATATTAAATAGTATTATATATGGTATTATTTTTATAGGAGGGAAAAATAAATATGAATGACGAAATTATAAAAATAGCGCTTTCTTATGCATTAGGATCAGATTTACATGAAGCTTGGAGAGCTACTAGAAAGTTAGAAGATGGCACTTTTGAGCCTAGAATAAAAAAATCTAAAGATGAGGTATGGAATATAAATCATGGAACAGATCAAGTTGATATTGCAAATTGTTCTTTTGAACAATTACCATCAAATTGGCAATATGAAAATTTAGAAGCTGCTAAAGTGGCTATTGAACAAGTTTATGATAAAACTATGTCTTATGAACCTATTACCCCTGAGGAATTAGAACAAATGGCAGCAAATATTCATGAAGAATGGTTAAAAAGAAATGCTTGGGTATTTGATCCAAATTATGGTGATG
>CANROQ010000163.1 GCA_947632295.1 uncultured Bacilli bacterium | reverse complement strand
ACTGTTAAAGCACGGCCTAAAACAATACAGTTGACAACAATTAACGCTAAATAAACACCTAATTCTTGCGATAATTTTGGTACATATTTATTTAATAATAGTTCTAAGACAGTAACATAAGTAGCAATAATTAAAATAAAAACGGGAATTTTAACACTATCTGGAACTAATTTTTTTATTAAATTAATAGTTAAATTAGATAGTAATATGACGATTAAAAAGCAAATTCCCATAACATAGGAACTTTCAAAATTAGTAGTTACTGCTAAAGCAGGACATAATCCCAACATTAAAATAAATAAAGGATTTTGTTTTATTATTGTATTTAATATTTGCTTCATAAAACTCCTTTCTAACCTATCGTATAGATTCTTTTTATTTCATTTAAAACAGTTGCTTTACAATCAAATAAATTTTCAACTTGTTTATTATCAAAAACGTAGTTGCAGCCATCAATTAAATCATCTAGTTCATTTTTACTGATAACATTAATGGCTGGAAAATAATATTTTTCACCATTTTGTTCTAGTGACAGTGGATTTGATATATCATAAATTAAATAATCATCTTGTGTAATTTTTACAATGTTATATGAATGCAATTCAAAACTAGTATTATCGATCATAATTTTTTCTAATTTACCATAAATAAAATAACTATTTAAACCAAGTATACTTAAAATATTTTGTAAAATGGCCGATCTTTCTAAACACATGGCTGCGCCTTTTTCCGTAAGTTTATGAACAGATAATAATTCATTGTCAGTTCTTTTAGTTTGTAATTCAATCGAATGTTCACAATAAACTTCATTGCGCTTTTTTTGACTACCAACAAGTCCAAAAGTATCAGTAAAATAATTTTGTAAATCTTGAAACATTTTAAGTAAATCATCTTCATTTATATGCACTTTATATTCGTCAATAAAATCATAATAAATATTTATATTATCAAGGTAAAATGCTTCAGCACTTTTCGATGATTTTATAGGGCTATTAGAAGAAATATAACCTTTATATACAGATACAATTTCCTCATCGTCCGTCATTCCTAATTTTTGAACATTGGTATTTTGTTCTAACCATAATAATCTTTTAATAATATAGTCTTTTAAATTTACAGCATCTAGTTCTTTTATTTTATTACTAATTGTTACAAAATCATCAATTTGAAAATTTTCTTCCATTAATTTATCCCCCTATATACTAAATAAATTATTGTAGAACAAATAAATGCGGTAAGTGTTAAGGATAAAATTGCTTTTATTTTATTAGCCATTTATATCACCTTTATATTCCCTCAAAGTTTCTATAAGTGCTTGTTTTAAAGAATTTGATGTTATTGTCGCTCCTGCAACTGTATCGACGCTTTCAATATTTGTTTGATTATTAATCAATTTATTAATATAATCACTTTCTAAAACTTTATTGTAATAACTATCATTTTGTTCTAATACAGTAACACTTGTAATAACATTATTAGAAATTGTAATACTTAATTTCATTTTACCGGCAAAACTTTTTTTAGAAATTAAATATGTATGATTAATGCCATCTACTTTATGCTCTAAAACCTCAAAATCTTTATCGATTACAATATTACCTATAATTTCTTGACCTTTATTATTTTTATAATCGTCTAATGTATTCATTAACATTTTCTTTAAACCATTAGATGTAAATGTTGCCCCAGCAACCACATCGACATCAGTTAAGTTATTTTGATTTTTAATTAAATTATTAAGATAATTTTCTTGTTCTATTTTAGAATAATAACTATCATTTTCTTCTAACACTTCATAGGATATTACTTGACCATTAGTTATGACAATTTTTGCTTTTAAAGTACTACTATAACCTTTTTGACCTACCATATAAGTTATCGTATCACCATCGATAGTTTTAGAATAAATTTCGTAGTTAGGATCGACTTCTAAATTAGATTGCTTTTGATAAGATAAACCTATATAACAACTAATAGATAAAATTAAACAAAGCAAAATGATTACTATAGGAATAACTTTTTTTAAATTAAATCTTGCTTTAACTCCAATTTTATCGATTATAAAAACTAACATATTCATCGTTAAAATACTTGTTAAAACTCCTTCAGGATAAGGTGTTAAATGTCTAAAAATGACAGTAAGTAATCCTAATGATAGTCCATATAAAACTTGTCCAACAAAAGTAGTTGGGCTAGTAACAGGATCGGTTGCCATAAAAACGGCACCAAACATTAAACCACCACTTAAAATTTGAAATAAAGGATAAGTTCGTTCTAAATCATTAAAAGCACCAATAATTAAGGACATAACAAATACTGTTAAAATATAAAAAACAGGAATACGCCATTTAATTGTTTTGGTAGCTGTTAAATAAATAAAGGCAACAATACAAAGTAAGGCACTAGTTTCACCAACTGCTCCCGGAATGGTTCCAACAAAAAAATTCATTAAACTTCCATATGGTTTAACTAAAGTATTATAATCTCCTAGTCCTTCTACTGTGCTAGCATTAGTAAGTGGTGTTGCCGATGTAATCGTATCTAATTCATAACTATTATGATAGGCATATTTTCCAAAAGTTATAGCGTAAGCAGTAATAATAAATAATCGACCGACTAAAGCAGGATTAAAAATATTATTACCAAAGCCACCAAATAATAATTTCCCAATCATAGTTGCAATAAAAGCACCTAATATTAACATAGCAAAAGGTGTATTTAAAGGCATGATAAGTCCTAAAAA
>CANROQ010000162.1 GCA_947632295.1 uncultured Bacilli bacterium | reverse complement strand
AAAGTAATTAAAAGATTTTTCTTCAGTTACTTCAGTTGTATTATCAGTAATTTTATCACTATCTATAACTGGTTTATCAGTTTTATCATCAGGTTTAGAGTTATCATTATCTACCTTATCGTTTTCATCAGTAGATACTTTATCATCATCCTTTGATTTATCATTACTAGCAGTTTTATCATTTACATTAGATGAGTTATCATAAATTTGATTATTATTTTGTTCGGTATTAGAATTATCATCATTTGAAACATTTGGTAATTCAGGCTCATCATTAGGTTGATCTTCTTTGTCATTTGGTGTTATTTCTTTATTATCATCATCTTGATTATCATTATTTTCATTATCGTCTTTAGGTGGATTATCTACTTTTTCTACCTTATAAGTAAATTCTTTTTTACCTAAAGTAATATGTGATTGTTCGATAACTTTTGAAGACCAATTGTTATCGACAATTTTAAATGAACTTTCAGATAATTTATATTTAACATCATCGCTAGCAGTACTTGTCAAAACAATTTGACCTAATTCTAACTCTTTATTAGAATTTAAAAGATTATGTTTAGTACCAATTCCTCCTGTGGTAACGATGATATTTAATGTATTTTTAGTTTCATCATACTTATATTCATAACCATATTTATTTGATACTATTTTATTAGAAAATTCAAAATCTTTAACCGAAACATCGCCATCAATTTTAATTGTTATATCAATCCCACCGACGAACCCTTCTTCAAAATGAAGTTTTGTATTTATTCGTCCATTGTCTTTTTCTTCAAAATTTATTTCCGTTAAAGCAGAGACAGAAATAAATGGAAATAATAAACCGATTAAGAAAACAGTAGCAAATATTAATTTATTTCGCATTTTCTAACTCTCCTTGACTATTTTTAATAGAATCAGTAATTTCAATCTTTTCTAATTCATTATAATTTTTTAAATTACTTACTGATCTAGATGTACTTGTAAGTCTTTGTCCTGACAATTCATTAGCATCATTAACTCTATATAAATAAGCACGAATACTACTACTATTTTTTAACATATTCTCATATTGTTCTTTTGTCATAACATAAAGCCATGTTCCATCAGCAACTTCATATACCGACATATCGCTATTAAGTTCAGCAAATATCAATTGATAACCACCATAAACTTTTCTAGCGTCATTAGCATCCGCAATTAAAATATTATTAAATGATGGACTACCACGATAAGAACCTTGAATTATAACAGAATCTTTTTTAATTATACCTACTTGATTTCCATCATCATCTAATTCATTTGGATTACATCCGTCAGTTAAATAACAATAATCACTTTTTAAAACACCAATAACTGGATTATTATTAGAAACTGCTATATCGACATTATCTCCTGGTGGCGCAATTACATCAATTTCCGCACCTGATAGGCCATTTTTATTACCAATTGCTTCAATTTTTACATAAGAAACATTATCATACGTCCATAATTGACTTTCACTAGTTGTTCCCTCTTTCATGAAGTAAACAATATTCGTATAATCGTTTTTAGCGTTCAAATCAAATTTGCCACTTTTAACTTCTTGCCAATTAACCTTATCACTACTTACATAAACTTTATAATTACTTATATAATTTGGTAATAATTTACCATCGACTAACATTGCTTTATATTTAATACCACTAATAGATAACTTACTATTTAAATTAATAATTACAAATGGACTTTCTTTATCTGTTGTAAGACCACTACCATCTTGCGATAATTTTTTGTATTTTACTGTACCATTAAAATAAGTATCAGCATTACCATCGATTAATTTATTAACTTCTAATTTAGAATAATTCATATCTTCATCTTCATAATCGATAACTTCATTAGCATCTTTAACATTAGATTCAATTGTAAAATTATTCTTTTTAACACTACCATCATGTGAAATTTTAACTTCTTCTAATACGGCAGGCTCTGTTTTATTAAGTAAGTAATCATAAGCGACTATCGAATAAGTGTATGTACGATTATTTTCAGCACCGATATTATCAATATAAGAATTTTCACTACCAGAAACAAATGCAATTGCCTCACCATTACGTAAAATTTCATAACCTAAAATTTTATCATTATCACTGGCTACATTAAATGATAGAGTCACACGTTTTTGATTGTTATCAGCAAGTTCAATATTGGCATTTACTTTATTATCACTAGACATAGCAACACCACTATTTAAACGATAGCGTCTTGCAGCATCATTCAAATAATATATTTCTTTAGTTTCTTTTTCTAAACCAAGTTCTTCTATTTCTTTTGTCACTTCATCACTAGCAACTAATCCCCATGTTTTAAAGAAATCAATTAAATTTTTATTAGCTGCTTTACTAGCAAATAATATTAATAAATCATCCTTGCCATATTTTTTAGTATTGTTATATATTCTTGATTCATGATTGATTTTAGCATAAATAGAATTTACATCATCGAAAGTTTTAGAATCATCATAATTTAAATGAAGTTGCCAATACATTCCAAGTTGAACAAATACATTTTGATCACGACCAATAGTATGCGAAGTTACTTTATTATATATTTTTTCATAAATATTGCTAACTTCTAAACGAGATAAATCATGGTCATTACTTGTTTGAGCTAAAAGCGCATAAACATTATTTGTAACTTCAGCAAATACAGTACTACTTTGATTAATTTGATGTCCTACCTCATGGCTAATTCCCCAACCAAAGTAACCAGTTGCATTTTCAGTATTACGATGTGCTTGAACTAATCCAGCAATCGAACCAT
>CANROQ010000161.1 GCA_947632295.1 uncultured Bacilli bacterium | reverse complement strand
ATTTAAACTTTTTTTCATTTTCAAACTTTTTCATAAAATTTGTTTAAAATCACTTGACTTATTTATAGTTGTCTTCTACTATCTTAATAGCATTATTATCCTTTGTTACATCATAAGCCTCCATAGGAGTATCTAATGTAATAGTAACATCTTTATCGTCTTTTGAAAATTGTTGTGAATTTGTTGAGTAAAGTCCTCCATAGGCATTAAGTCCAGCAGCAGGTCCGGTTGGTCCTTCAATACCCTGTGGTCCAATTGCTCCTGCAGGTCCGGTTGGCCCAGTTGGACCTGTTGGCCCTGTTACGCCTGGTGTTCCATCAATTCCTTGTGGTCCAGTTGGACCTGTTGGACCAGTTAATCCTCTTGGGCCGGTTGGACCAACTACTACACATGGGCCACAACATGGTTTTAATATTTTCTCTTCGATACAGCGATTAAAATCATGTGATTGCATTTTTTTCATCTCCCTTACCAATATCATATGAAAAAGAACAAAATATTGGTAGTTAAGAGAACTATGAAATAAATACTATTATATTATTACATACGATTAATAGTTTTGTTAATTGACATACATTTATCAAAAGTTTTTTCAATAGAAGTATTAGAAATTTCATCACAAATTGTGGAAAAATTGGAATTTGGATTTTCTATTATTTTGCTTATTTGATTACAAAATGTCATAGGTAAAGATTTTGCCAAAAATGATATATCAGGTTTTTGATTTTTTATATACATTATTTCATCATAACGATTCATAGTATATAAAAAAGAAATATTTCTTAAAAATAAGCGGTTAAATATATTAGAAAAATAATCAAAATTTTTTTCTAATGATACATACTTACATAAATATCTTAATCGTTTCAAGGCTTCAATTTTTTTATCATTTTTATCTTGTTGATATATAATTTGCAAAAGTAAATTAGCAATATCGCCTTCGGGTTTTAAAAATTGTGCTTGAAAATTTGGTAATTTATATTGTTCTAGAATTGCTGCATCATTTTTGTGCAAATATTTTTGTAATATTGTCATTTCTGATAATTTAACGAAATCAGTTGATTGATAACAATCTAAAGCAATTAAATTAGAATCTAACATACAAGATACAAAATATGGATGTTTACTCGTATATGATGCTTCTAAAATACGAAGAGAAGCATAACGCTTATAAAAAATTAAATTAATATTATCAATTGTTTTTAAATATTCATAAGTTGCATCAACTTTCTTTTTAAATAAATCAGCATTTTTCTTTTTGCTAAGAGCATTACTATATATAAAAGATATATCTAAATCAGAAAATTTTGTAAATAAATTATATTTTTTTAATAAACCATACGAACCTTGAACAAAATAATCATTTTGATAAGAAGATAGTGATTCTAACATCATGGCATAAATATAATCACCTATTAGTAATTGTGGCTGAATATGATGTTTTAAGATAATCTCGTCTACAATTTCATCAAATAATGGTGAATTAATTAATAATGGTATTTCATTTTTTTCAATACTTGTTGTTTGACATAATAAAAATGGTTCATAATCTAAAGACTCACAACTAACATTTTTATAAATATTAGGTAGATTATCTTCTTTATTATGAATATGTCCATGATAATTAATTTTATTAGAAATATTTTTAAATTCATTTAATATTAATGAAAATTGTAAATCATCTTTTTGTCCTGATATTAATGGTTCATGTGATAAATATTTATTACCAATTTTAATAGGTGTTAAGAAAACACCTTCAAATCCTAAAGCAGGATAACGTTTTACTAAATCTAGTGAATCATGATTACCAATGATTAAATACTTATGACCATTCATTTGCATTAAAGTATCTTTTATATATTCGCGTTTAAAGCAAAAATCTCCTAATATAATTACTATATCATCTTTACTAACTATTTCATTATGCTTATTGATAATATATTGATTCATGGTAGAAACACCGGTAAACTGACTTCTTGTATAATAAATAATGTTATTATGAAAAAAATGTTGATCACTAATTAAATATATATTTCGATTCGGATACTTTCTACATAACATTTGATAAATATCTTGTGTAAATGATGTAATCATATTATTCCTCCAATTTTGTGAGTTAGCATATATATTAACATAATTTAAAAAATTTTTCAAATAAAAACTACTTATTTTAAAGTAGTAATTTTAAATATAATTTTCTAATTATTTTCGTTATAAAAAAGAAAAAAATTTTGTATGATTATTTTAGTTTTTGAATAATTATACTAACAATAGGAGTTACTAACGAAGATGTAACTGCTAGATTATCAGTTTTTGGACCTGTAACTATAAAAGAATTTTTACCTGTATTTATTAATTCAAACCAATCTCTATATTCCGCTATTATTGTTCCATAGCCAACTAACAACGAAGGAGTGGTACTATTTCCAAATATTGAGCAACCTGCATAAATTGTTGGTTCAGTCAATTTTCGTAATCCAATCGAAATTATATTAGAATTTTGATCACTACTAGACTGACTTATAGTCTTAGCCTGCACTATAAAATTTATTAAATACGTTCCTGATTTCATAAAAGTAATAGTATTATTTTCGGAACTTAAGTAAATTGAATTATCCATATCGAGCATTTTAATTTCGATAGGTATAGAATAACCCGGTTTTACTTCATGACCACTAGGAAAATCTTCACTCGTTGTTAAAATGAAAACAGTTGGAACACTAAGTGGTCCTGGCAAACCTTGTTCTCCTTTGGGTCCTTGTACTCCTTGTGGGCCTTGAATACCTCTAATACCTTGGGGACCCTCTTCACCTTGGGGACCAGTTG
>CANROQ010000160.1 GCA_947632295.1 uncultured Bacilli bacterium | reverse complement strand
TTGATGTTATGACTGTTGATTATAAAGATTTATACGAACGACTTTTACCTTTAAAGGAACTAATGGAAAAGACAAATACAGTTAGAATTATTTCACCGGGAACTGATTTAACCTTCAGTATTAAGGATATGCCAATTATTCCTTGTTGTGGTGAATGCAATATTCCTGATGGTGAAATTTTTACTGCGCCAATTAAAGATAGCGTTAATGGCACTATTAAATATAATACGCCTTCACCGTATAATGGGAATGTTTATAATGGTGTAACTTTAACTTTTAAAGATGGAAAAATTATTGACGCCGTTTGTGATGGTGATAATGAAGAGTTGAATAAAATTTTTGATACTGATGATGGTGCACGTTATGTTGGCGAATTTTCTCTTGGTTTAAATCCAAAAATTTTACATCCAATGGGTGATATTTTATTTGATGAAAAAATTATCGGTAGTCTACATTTTACTCCAGGTAAATGTTATGATGAAGCTAATAACGGAAATAGTTCAGCAATTCACTGGGATATGGTTTTAATTCAAAGAGAGGATTATGGTGGTGGTGAAATTTATTTTGATCATACTTTAATTAGAAAAGATGGTTTATTTGTTTTACCTGAACTTAAACATTTAAATTATAATTTATAACCTATTACATATATTTAAATAGGTGATAACATGAGAAAATTTTTTAGTATAATAGGCATACTTACGTTAGCAATTGTGAGTTTCGTCTATACCAATAAAACAGTAGAGGTAGCCAAAAATTTTGATAATGTTATGACGACAATTAATGATATTAGTAGTGATTATTATGTTGACCCTATCGATGGAATGATAATTGATGATATTAATTTTATTCCTGGATTAAGTGGTAAAAAAGTCGATAGTAATAAAAGTTATAAAAGTATGCGTAAATATGGTGGATTTAATAAAAATTTATTAGAATATGAGGAAATAAAACCTAAAAATAAACTGATAGACAATTTAGATAAATATATTATTAGTGGTAATCAAAATAAAGATATGGTTAGTTTAATTTTTATTGTAAATGAAAATAGTGATATAAGTAATATTTTGAATATACTAGATAGTAAAAATATTAAAGGTAATTTTTTTGTCGATGGTAAATGGTTAGAAAATAATAATGAATTACTTCAAGAAATAATTAAAAAAGGACATAGTATTGGTAATTTAAGTTATAATATGGATTATACTAATAGTGCTTTTGCTTGGATGGATACAATTATTAAAAAATTATCTAAAGAAAAATATGGTTATTGTTATAGTGAAGTCGAAAATAAAAATAATTTAAAAATATGTGCGATGAATAATAATTTTACTATTAAACCTAATTTGATTGTAAAAAATTATCCCTTAAAAGAAATAAAAGAAAATATAAATAAAGGGAGTATTATATCTTTAAATATAAATAAAACGGTAGAACTTGAACTGCCATCTATTATTAGTTATATAAATAGTCGTGGTTTAGAAATAGTTAATTTAAAAGAATTATTGAAAGAAAGTATTTAATTAAAATATTTTTAGGTGAATAATTTAAAAAATGAAGATAATGTAATATACTAGTATAGCGATAAATTCTTTCTAGTTAGAATATCATTTTTACCAATGATATTCTAACAAATTTATCGTTTTTTTTGCATATTAACTTTTTATATCAATTATAACGCTGCAAAAGTATTTGTTGCTTTAAGTTGTAGTTTAAAAAGATTATAACATAAAAATAAAATAATCTTGTATTTATTCGATATATTTGATATTATATAGATATAGAGAAAGAAGGTAAAGTTATGGAAGATTATTCTAAAATTTCAAACAATAAAGAGAAGTTAAAAGAGTTAAGAAATCAATTGAAAGAGACTAAAGAAAATTCAGATATCGATCCTAATTTTCTATCAAATAATGATAGTCTAAAAGATTTAAAATTACCAGATATGGAAACTAATAATTCTAGTTCATATGTAGACACTACTGATTTTCTAGCAAATAATGATAGCCTAAAAGATTTAAAATTCCCTAATTTAAAAGCTGTTGATTCTGATTTTCTATCAAATAATGATAGTCTAAAAGATTTAAAATTACCAAATTTAGATGCTCAAGATTTAGAAAAACATCCAAGAAGTAAATAATATATATTTTAAATAGATAAAAACTGCCTTCTTTTTTTAAAGAAGGCTTTTAATTGTGCGGTAAAGCAACACCAGCTAGTGGTCATGCTATATATTTTAATAAAAAGACTAAAGCATCTTTTCATCTAAACTTTCATCATGCCGTTGATGTACCAATTCATTGGTATTATATACAAAAACGATACCATCCAGGATATAGAATTTTTGGAAATGGTATGTTTGAACTTAGAGAAAAATAGAAATTTTAATTAAAGAAAATAAAGTATTATATATGTTTTTTAAAATTAATGAAAGGAAGATTTATAAAATGGAAGAAAATGATTGGAGACTTTGGGACGACAGTGATTGTTTTAGGAATGAAAAATTTTATTTTAGAAAGTATAAAAAATCATCTGAAAGGTGGGACCATGAACATTGTAATTTTTGCTGGGCGAGAATCAGTGAATATGATGATGAATTAAATGAAGGCTACTGTACAGTAAAAGATGAATTATGGGTATGTCCACAATGTTTTAATGATTTTAAAGAAAAGTTTAATTGGGAAGTTGTAGATGATATAAATTTAGACAAAAAAATAGTAATGATACATTTGAAAGGTGTTAGTAAAAAATACTAATATCTTTTTTTATATATTAGGAATTTTCTTTAAAAAATGTTAACTAGATATTGACGAACATAATTTTGTGTAGTATTATGT
>CANROQ010000159.1 GCA_947632295.1 uncultured Bacilli bacterium | reverse complement strand
TCAAAATCATCGATTAAATAATCATTTGGTATATTTTTACCAATTTTTTTAATACTTAAATCATCTAAAATATTTTGCACATTTTGATTTATTTCTAAAATATATAAATAATTACTATTAAAATTATAACCTTTTCGCACAATAATACGTGATTTTATATGGTATATATCAAAAATCAAATCATATATATGTTTAAAAACGGCAATATTTTCTGTATTAATTTTTATTATTTCATTTATCTCAGCGATATTATTAATAATAGCCGATAATTCACTAATTTTTTCTGGTTCGGTTATATTTAATGAACAAAGTTCTGCTTTGACATTAGCAGTAAATGACATATTTTAACCTATAGGATACATGAAAAAATATTAAATCCTAATTTTAAAACATCATGTTTTATTTCGCCTGTACTTGTATCTACTAAATCACAAGTAATAATTTTAATATTTGGATCAATATTTTCTTTATCTAAAATAACAGGATCTTTTTGTTCTAAAACAGAATATTTTTCAATTATTTCAGGAGTTATACTACCATTATTAACTATGACTGTATCAATTTTTTTTCTTCCTAAATATTTATTTAAAGTATTAATATGGTCGCTAACTTTAAAATTATCTGTTTCTCCTGGTTGAGTCATGATGTTACAAACATACATTATTTTAGCAGAACTTGCATCAATTTCTTCAATCATTTCTTTTACGATTAAATTAGGAATTATACTAGTATATAAACTACCCATACTTAAAACAATTAAATCAGCTTCTTTAATGGCTTTCATGGTTTCTGGTGTTAAAACTGGTTTTTCCTTATAAAATACTTCTTTAATAACACCATCATATTCAGTTATATTATGTTCGCCTTCGATAGTATTACCATCACTCATAGTAGCCATAAGCGTACAATTATCTTCAGTAAGTGGTAATACTTTTCCTTTTAAATTAAGAATTTTACTAATTGATTCAATTCCATCAGACATATTTCCAGCAATATTAGTAATTGCAGTTAGCAATAAATTACCTACTGTGTGTCCATTTAATTCACTTGTTGTTTCAAAGCGATAATTAAATAATTTTTCAACTAATGGTTCTGTTTCGGCTAAAGCCACTAATACTCTTCTAATATCACCAACGGCTGGTATATTAAATTCTTCTCTAAGTTTTCCTGTGCTTTTGCCATCATCACTTACTGTTACAATGGCAGTTATATCAACTGGAAAATTTTTAATACCACGTAAAAGTGTCGATAATCCATTACCCCCACCTAATATAACAACTTTTTTCTTCATGTCAAACCTCCAACTTAAAAGTTTATCTTTCTATAATAATATATTTAATTATCATATATTTGTTATATTTTTAGAAATTAAAAATTAATTTTTTCGGTATTTTTAATATCATTATATTGATTTTTAAAGACAGATTTCTTTTGAAATATTATGATTAATAATGCACCAATTAATATCATTATTATAGACACTAATTGTGCCATTTTTAAACTTCCTAACATCAAACTATCGGTACGTAAACCTTCGATAAAAAATCTACCTATACCATACCAAATAAAATAAATACCTGTAATTTGTCCGATTTTAATATATTTATAACGTCTTAAAATTAATAATACAATAAATCCAATTAAACACCATATTGATTCATATAAAAACGTTGGTTGATGATAAGCACCATCAATAAACATATTATCAACAATAAATTTTGGAAGATGTAATCCATTTAAAAATTCTAAAGTAGTAACTGGTCCATAAGCCTCTTGATTAAAGAAATTTCCCCATCTACCTATAGCCTGTCCAATAATTAAACTAACAACCATTATATCAGCCAATCTAAAAAAATTAACTTTATATTTTTTTGTATAAAATAAAGTCCATAAAATGCCTACAATTATTCCACCATGAATAGCAAGTCCACCTTCCCAAACTTTTAGAATGGAAATCCAATCATTACTATAATAGTCAAGATTAAATAAAACGTAATATAATCTTGCACCTATTAATACAAGTGGTACTAGAAAGAAAAAATAATTTATCATTAAGTCTTCTGGTATTTTCCATCTCTTTGCCTCTTTTATTGCTAAAATACCACCTACTAATAAACCTAAAAAAATCATAACTGAGTACCAATATATTTTTATTACACCTAAATCTAAAAATATGGGATTCATTTTAATTCCTCCTTACCAAGAATTCCTTTAAAAATAATACTATCCATAATAATATTTAAAATTGAAATTAAGATTGCGACAAAAATACTCATAAATATTCCACCAGTTATATCAAAATGTGAAATTAATATAAAATCAACTAATTTTAATATAAAAACATTAATAAATGGATAAAATAATCCAAGTGTTAAACCTGTTAATGGTAATGTTAACCAAACTATTAAAGGTTTGATTGTTTTATTTAAAATATAAATTAAGATTGCTGTTAATAATCCCCATAAACCAAAATAATTGGGATCAATATAGATTGATTTGTCGCTGCCTAAAACAGTTGAAATGCAAATTAAAATTAAAGCATAACCAATCATTCGCAAAATCCAATCAAAAATAGAATTAAATCGTTTATATTCTAATTTGAATTTTCTATTTTTCATTAAATTCATCTCCTTATTCATTATATCATTTATTGAATAATATGCAAATGAATAGAAATTCATAATATCTATATTTTATAAAAATATTACCTTTTTATTAATTTTAATTAGATAAAATTATAATAATTTTTTAGAATTAATGAAAATTTACTTTTAATTTTGTAAATATAATGTCGATTTTTGTCAACTATTCGCTTTTTAATTCAAATAATATATCTCGCAATTCAGT
>CANROQ010000158.1 GCA_947632295.1 uncultured Bacilli bacterium | reverse complement strand
ATAACACTAACAACTAAATTAGCGTTTAATTTTTTTAAAACATTAACTAAATAAGAACCTACATTTCCATAACCTATAACCATAATTTTACTTTTATCTAAAGTTATATCTGTATTTAAAATTAAATCGGCAACTATACCTTCAACAGTAGGAATTACATTATCACATATAACTTTCCTATCTTGCATTAAATATGTAATATTCCTACCACTTAATTTTTTTATTTCTTCTAGACAAAGTGTATTAATTCCCGAAAAAATTAAACAATCTTTTTTTGCCATATTTAAAATATTAGGTTCAATCTTAAAATTTTGTTCAGCTTTAACTAAAAAATTATCTCCTACACCACTAACTGGAAAAATAATAACATCATACTTAGAAATTTGTAATTCACTATAATCTAATGATTGTGTTTTTTCAAACTCTTTCTTATAACCTACTATATCGACATTATATCCTCTATTTATAAAATTTTCGATAATTTGATAATAACGCCTGTCGCCTCCTAAAATTAAACAGTTCATAATATCCCTCCAAAATATTCACAATAATAATATATGTCTAAACAATAATTATGTACTAGTAACTTATCACGAATTTTATCATATATTAAAACATGGAGGTATAAATATGTGTGGTTTTGTAGGCTGGTATAATTCCAAAGAAAATTTAAAAAATAAAAAAAAGATTTTAAAAAAAATGACTAATACATTAAAATATCGTGGTCCTGATCAAACTGGTTATTTTTACGATAAAAATTTATTATTAGGTCATAAACGTTTATCGATAATCGACTTGGATAATGGAAAGCAACCAATGCAATATAAACAATACACAATTGTTTATAATGGTGAGATCTATAATACTGAAGATATCAAAAAAGATTTAGAAGAAAAAAACTACAAATTTTCAACCACTAGTGATACGGAAGTATTACTTAAAGGTTATATTGAATACAAGGAAAAAATATTAGAAAAATTGGAAGGAATTTATGCCTTTGCGATATATGATGGTCAAAATATCTTTATGGGTAGAGATCGTTTTGGAGTAAAACCATTATTTTATACAAAGGTCGGTGATAATTTCTTTTTCGCATCGGAAATTAAAGCCTTACTTACAAATAAATTAGTAAAACCTATAATTGACAAAAATTCGCTTCAAGAATTATTAGCGTTAGGTCCTTCTAAAACACCTGGTAGCGCTATTTTTAAAAATATTTACGAATTAAGGCCAGCCCATTATTTAACATATATAAATGATTCAATAACAATTAAACGATATTGGCAAGTAAAAGAACAAAAATTTAATGATGACTTTGAAACTTGCAAACAAAAAATAAATACTTTATTAACTAATTCGATTAAAAGACAAATGGTTTCTGATGTAGGAATATGCACATTCTTAAGTGGTGGATTAGATAGTAGTTTAATCACTGCTGTTTGCAGTCAAGAATTTCAAAAAGAGAAAAAAACTTTATCGACATTTTCTATCGATTATGAAGATAATCAAAAATATTTTAAAGCCAATGATTTTCAAATTTCCACTGATAAGAAATTCATTGAATTAATGAGTGAAAAATTTAAGACAAAACATTATTATAATGTTATCAGTCAAAGAAAATTAGCCAAAGTTTTAAAAGAAAGCGTTATAGCACGTGATTATCCTGGTATGGCCGATATCGATTCGTCTCTTTATTGGTTTAGTAAACAAATTAGAAAAAAATCTAAAGTGGCTTTATCTGGTGAATGTGCCGATGAAATTTTTGGAGGTTATCCTTGGTTTTATAATGAAAAAGTTCGAAATCGTGAAAATTTTCCATGGATAGATAGTTTAGATGAAAGAAATAATTTATTAAAAAAAGAAATTAAAGAAAAATTAAATTTAAAAGAATATGTTAAAACAAAATATGAAGAAACATTAAAAGAAGTACCAAAATGTAAAAACAAAAAAGAACAAACTTATAAAAATTTATTCTATTTAAATATGATTTGGTTTATGCCAACATTATTAGAAAGAAAGGACCGTATGACAATGCGTGCTTCCCTAGAAGCAAGAGTTCCCTTTGCCGATACTAAATTAATTGAATATTTATGGAATATTCCATTTGAATATAAATTATATCAAGGAAAAGAAAAAGGTTTATTACGTGAGGCATTTAGAGATTTGTTGCCTGAAGAAATTGTTGAACGTAAAAAAAATCCATATCCTAAAACTCATAATCCTAAATACGCTAAAATAGTTAGTAAATTACTTAAAAAAAGTTTGAAAAATAAAAATTCAATTCTTTATCAATTATTTGATTATGATCAATTAGTAAAATTATTAGAAACCAATGGTTCAAGTTTTAAAAATCCATGGTTTGGCCAATTAATGACAGGTCCACAATTACTTGCCTATCTTTATCAATTTGATTATTGGGCACGTAAATATAAGATAATACTTGAAATTTAAACTCAAGTATTATTTTTTTATAATTTAAATTATTTAATAATAGATTTAAAAATTTTAATAATTTAGCAAATATCATGAAATTTTTCATCACTAACATTAGTATAAATCAAGACATCATTAAAAAAGAACTTTAAAATAATAATCTATTTTAAAGTTTTTATTTCGTCTATTGTTAAAGATGTAATTTGAGAAATCAAATCAATATCAATATTTTTATTTAACATTTTTTTAGCAATTTCAATTTTTTCTTCATGTTTACCATTATTATAACCTTCAATCTTGGCTTCTCCAATTAAAGTATTTTTTTCCATTTCTTTACGTGGTAGGTCGGTATATAATTCAATATACTCATCATCACTTGATAAATCATCGATCTCTTGTACTAATTTTTCACTTGTATCTT
>CANROQ010000157.1 GCA_947632295.1 uncultured Bacilli bacterium | reverse complement strand
GGTACTTTAGCCGCTTTAGCATGATCTATTGCTTCTTTTGTCTGTGGCATAACACCATCATCAGCAGCAACTATAATAATTACTATATCAGTAATACCAGCACCTCTAGCACGCATTTCAGTAAATGCAGCATGTCCAGGTGTGTCGATAAAAGTAATTTTCTCATTATTATAAGTTACTTGATAAGCACTAATTGCTTGAGTAATCCCACCAGCTTCTCCTAAAGCTACATTAGTTTTTCTAATAGTATCTAATAGGGTTGTTTTACCATGATCAACATGTCCCATAATTGTAACAACTGGTGCTCTTTTTACCAAATCTTCTTCATTATCGATAATTTCGTATTCTTCAAAATTAGTAACATCTGCTGTTTCTTCACGTTTTAATTCTTTAGAATAGTCACTTACTAATACTTCTGCTGTTTCAAAATTAATATTATTATTAACATTAGCCATAATTCCTAATAGAAATAATTTTTTTACTAATTCAGCAGCTGGAACATTTAATAAATTAGCTAACTTCCCTACCGTCATATCATCATTATATAAAATAATGTTTTCATTATTAGCCGGATTATTAGTCATCAATTTTTCTTTATTTTTATACATTTCTTTTTTCTTAATAGCTAAATCTTTATTATTTTTTTTATTATTATCATTTTTCTTTTTAAATTTTTTTATCTTTTCTGGTTCTTCAATATCAATTGTCGATGAATCTTCTTCAATATCACTTATATCATTATTATCTAAATTAGTAGTCTCTTCCAAGCCATCAGCAAAAGCATTATCTAGCATAGTAATGGCATCCTCATCTAACAAATCATTTTCCCCATTAACTAAAATATCTAATGAATCACACTTTTTTAAAACTTCATCAACAGATTTTTTAATGTCTTCAGCATATTCAAATACAGACATCATAGGAATCACCTCTTTCTTATTTTATCAATTCATTTAAATCATTATAAATTTCCTCCGGAACACTTGTTTCTAAAATTCTATCTAAAACTTTACTTTTTTTTGCTTTATCAAAAACAGTCAAATCTTTTTTTAAATAAGCTCCTCGACCATTTAATTTTCCAGTAGTATCTACTAAAACTTGACCATCAGGTGTTCTGACTACTCTAACTAAATCTCCTTTAGCACATTTTTCTTTAGTTACTACACAACTACGCATAGGAATTTTTTTTGTTTTCATTATCTCACCTTTTTAAAAAACAATATTTATACCTTCTTGCTTAGCTTGCTCATATGTTTTTACATCTAATTTATAATGAGTTAGACGAGCAGCTAGACGAATATTCAAACCTTTTTTACCAATAACTAGTGATAAATTATCTTGATCGACAATAACCATTGCTTCACGTTTTTTCTCGTCAGTTACAAAAATACTTAAATTTTTAGCAGGACTTAAAGCATTTTCAATAAATGTTTTTGGATCATTACTATATTCAACAATATCGATTTTTTCACCGTTTAACTCTTCGATAATTTTATTTATACGTGCTCCTCTTTCACCGATACATGAACCAACTGCATCAACATTACTATTTTCAGAGTAAACAGCAATTTTCGTTCTATTTCCTGCATCACGAGCAACACTATAAACAAGAATAATTCCCTCGTTGATTTCAGGTATTTCTAATTCGAATAATCTTTTAACAAATCCATAATGGCTTCGCGATAAAAGAATTAAAGGACCTTTCCCACTAGTTTCAACTTTCGATATATAGACTTTAATACTAGAACCCATTTTAATAGTTTCACCTGGAATTATTTCTGTTTTAGGTAAAATACCTTGTGTTCTACCTAAATCAATATAATAATTTCGAGCATCTTCCATAGCCACAAGTCCAACCGCTAATTCATCTTGTTTATCACTAAATTCTTCTATAATAGTATTTCTTTCAGCCTCACGAATTTTTTGAATTACAACTTGTTTGGCAGTTGCAGCTGCTACACGTCCAAAATCTCTTGGAGTAACTTCTTGTTCAATAGTTTCGCCTACTTTAATATCAGGAACTATTTTTTTCGCATCTTCTGGTTTTAAATGAATTCTTTCATCATAATAAATAATTTCTGGTTCGTCATCTTCTTCCTCGACTTCTTCATCTGTTTCACTAGTTTTTTCTATAGCATCTTCTTTATTTTCTACTGGTAAACTGATTACTTCGTCATCATCATTAACTTCAACTACTGTTTTATAAGAGTATACATGTATCTCACCTGTAACTCTATCGATATCAACACGAACATTTGATAGAGAATGATAATTTTTCTTGTAAGCTGATGTAAGAGCTAACTCCATCGCATCATAAATTATATCTTCGGATATACCTTTTTCTTTTGATAATAAATCAACAGCATTTTTAAACTCTTTTGTATCCATTTTACTCACAACCTTTCTCTTTAGAACAAACATCCAAAATATATTTGTCACTTATAGGATCAACATCATCTAAAATTGGATTAACTAAATTACTAACAACAACACAATCATCTACTGTAATTATATCTTTTTTATCAATTATTAGTCTTAAAAAATTATTGCCATTTTCTTTTTCATAAACTACACTATCTAATATATAACCATTTTCAGTTATTACTTTTTCTACAAGTTCACGAATTCTTTCTTCTATTTTCATAAATCCTCCAAATTAAATGAAAGAGTGGGACTACCCACTCTTCTTGCATTCGAATGTATTATAACATAATAATATTCAATTTGACAACCTTTTTTTAATAACTTTAACTTTTTTTAACAAATTTCTTTAATAATTTTATTTTTTCGTTTATAATATTTAAAGGAGATGATTAATTTGAAAGAACAAAATCATGAATTAAAAAATTATATTTTAATATTTTC
>CANROQ010000156.1 GCA_947632295.1 uncultured Bacilli bacterium | reverse complement strand
TCTAAAATATCATTAGATGCAGCTTCACGAGTTTTAGCCATTTCACTAATTTCTGAAGCCACAATATTATCGACAGGTAAAATAATCTTACTAGCATAATTATCTAATATTTTTTTGCAAAAATCAATATTTTCTTTATCGACTAATGATTTTCCAACATTATATCCTTTAGCAGTTAAAAATGTATAAGCCATTCCACCTCCAATTAAAATATAATCAGCAATTTTAACTAAATTTTCGATAACGCCAATTTTATCACTTACTTTAGCCCCTCCTAAAATAACTGTAAAAGGACGATTAGGATTTGTTATAGCCTTTTTTACAATATTAACTTCTTTTTCTACTAAAAAACCTACTCCATTTGGTAAAATAGAAGCAATACCAACATTTGAAGCATGAGCACGATGACAAGTTCCAAAAGCATCATTTATATAAATATCACCCAAACTTGCCCAATATGAAGCAAGTTCTAAATTATTACTACTTTCATACTTGCCATTTAAATCTTCATAACGTGTATTTTGAATTAAAATAATATCTCCAATTTTCATTGATTTAATTGCTTTTTCTAATTTTTTACCTCTTGTTTCATCGATAAAAGTTACTTTTAAATTAAGTAATTCCTCTAATCTTTTAGCAACTGGTTCAAGATTATTTTTCTCCAAATCTTCTAACTCTTTAACACGTCCTAAATGTGACATTAAAATAACTTTTGCACCATTATTAATAGCATACTTAATTGTATCTAGACTAGCCACAATTCGATTATCATCTAAAATTTTATGGTTTTCCATTGGTACATTAAAATCACAGCGAATAATAACTTTTTTGCCATATAAATTATAATCTTTAATTGTTTTTTTCATATCTAACCTCTTTATCAACATGTTTTTCCAACATACTTAAATGTAAATCGATATTTACCAGTACTACTGCTCTCATTCGTCAACAAAACATAATTAGTATTTGGATCTATAGCTTCATTAGTAGATGAATCGATTAAATTACTACTCTTAATATAATCATTTACAACTAATGTTTTAATTGGCAAACAATACATATTAGAATTTTTTTTATTTCCATCATATACTGCCTTAAAAGTATTCCAATTATTCTCAACATATGACTGGGCTGCTAATTCGATATCCTTATATAAAGCCTCGGAACTTTTAGTTTGACTATTAGTCATAGTCGACATGATTTGAGGAGCTGTGACTAACATTACAACAGCAATAATCGCAACAACTCCAATTAATTCTATTAAAGTAAAACCATTTTGTTTCATATTATCATCCTATCTAAATATCATTATTAAAAAATATGATAAAAATAATGCAGCAAAAGGAAATAATAAAATAACTAGCGCTAAAGCATCCGATATCATTTGATAACTAGGAATTGCAAGTACTAATTCTTTTTGATTACTTGTTAAACTATCAAATTCCCAATCTTCAGTTGGTAAATATTCTACCTCTAAATTATAATTACTATTTTGAATAATAGAACTTTGAATTGCCATTAATTCATCATCAGAAATATTATGATTTCTAACTACATTATATAATGTCTTATTACTATTACGATGCATATAATCAATAATATTTTCATCCATAATATTATATTTATAACTACGAATATCTTTTTCTATTAGCATTTTTATAAAAGAAATACTATTATTCTTTATTAATTTTTGCTCTGAAATAGTATATTGCATATTACACATATTATCACCTTATTCTATATATTATTATAACAAAATTTGGGTATTTTAAAAGGAAATAAAAAATTATTTCCTTCTATTAGACATTTTTTTACATATTACTAATCTTTGTTCATCAATTTTCCTAAATAAAGGGCTGTTCTAACCATTTGAGCACTGTAACTCATTTCGTTATCATACCAAGCAATTACCTTAATTAATTGTTTACCTTCAACTTCTAATACACTAGTTAATAACCCATCAACTAATCCACCTAAATGTGAACCAATAATATCACTAGAAACAATTGGGTCAGTAGTATAACCTAATGTTTCATTTTGATTATTAATAAATGCAGCATTAATTTCATCGACAGTTACATTTTTAGAAAGTTCAACTGTCAAATCTACTACTGAACCAGTTGTCGTTGGAACTCTTAAGGCACTACCATCCATTTTTCCTTTCAAAGCAGGTATAACTAGTCCAATTGCACTAGCAGCACCTGTTGAAGATGGGATAATGTTAGCTGCTGCTGCACGGCCACGACGTGCTTTAGCACCTTTTTTATGAGCAATATCTAGTGTTGCTTGATCATTAGTATATGCATGTACTGTTGTCATATAGCCTTTAACGATGCCAAAATTATCATTTAAAACTTTGCACACAGGTGCTAGACAATTAGTTGTACAAGATGCAGCACTAATTATCTCTTCACTACCGTCTAAAGTATCATGATTAACATTGTAAACAATCGTTTTTAAATCGCCTTTAGCAGGCGCACTAATAATTACTTTTTTAGCACCTGCCTTAATATGAGCATAGGCTTTATCTTTATCGGTAAAATGTCCGGTACATTCAAATACTTCATCAACTCCTAATTCACCCCATGGTAAATTAATAGGATCCGTTTCTGAAAAAATACGAATTTTTCTATCTCCTACGATAATATAATTACCTTCATAACTAATTTCATCGACACGATAATTTCGATGTGATGTATCATATTTAAGTAAATATGCTAATTGTTCTGCATCAGTTAAATCATTTATCGCAACAACTTCAAAATTTGGATCTTCCTCCATTATTCTAAATACTAATCTTCCTATTCTTCCAAAACCATTTATGGCAACTTTTATCATCTTTTTTCCTCTTTTCTAATATTAATTATTATTTATAAAAATCACTACCACCTATAAATTCTC
>CANROQ010000155.1 GCA_947632295.1 uncultured Bacilli bacterium | reverse complement strand
ATTTAAGGGAATTATTTCGCCTTGTTTCAATTTCTTTTTGAATGTTGTATTAAACATATAAAATTCTCCTTTCGACAAAAGAATATCACAAAGTTCTATACATGTAAAAAGACAATTTTCATATAATTGAAACATTATTTTTGCAATTTTTCTAAAATTGCTAAACAAAAATTAAAAAATTGTTTAAATAAAATACCAAATAATTAAATTTGGTATTATTCGTATTTCCATCAATTATATTAAAAAATTATAAAAAACTATTCATTTGAATAGTTTTTTGAAACTACTTTTAAGTAGTAAATAATAATTTCTGTTACTTATTAAATTTAAAAAATTATTGTTTTACTTTTATTTTTGGCTTAATCAATAATTTTTGAATAATTGTTAAAGTAAACGCAATAACAATTAATATTATTGAACTAATTTTAGCTGCTAGTGAAATATTATTAATTATACTAATTATTACATCTGATACATAAGAATTCCAAAATGAAAGGTTTTTAATACTTAATTGGCTAAAAATTAAATAATGACCTAGTAAAGTTAAAAAGGCAGTAGTAAGACATGGTACTGGTAATAATAACCTTCGACATGCTTTTTTAGCAAGTACAAGTAAAATTATAAATAAACTTAATATACCAAATATTGAAATAGTTATAACATTATTCATTTTTCCAAATTTTCCAGAAAATTTAGCAATAACATCAGTTAAAACTATTTTTTCTTTATAAACTTTTAACTCTTGTTCTACAAAAGCATCCAAATCTTCTTGTTTATCAACAATTAAATTATTTTCTTCAATATATTTATTTATATTTTCATTTAATTTTTTTTCAATATCATCAGTATTTACGGAAATTTTACGTCCTACATAAAAATTTCTAACAACTCTTTGAACTTCTTCTTTTAAGGATTTTTCAGTATATAATCCTTCAAAAATTGTTTCATCTAAACCTGATTGATATACATAATTAGTCATACCTTTATTTATAGATTCAGCTAATTGTTCATAATAATTATTTTTGTCAAGTTGCTTATAAAAGAAATTTAAATTAAATACTGTAGATTTCAAAATAATTGCTAAAAGTAAAATGAACAATAAAATAGATAAAAAGAATTCTGATACATAATAAATAATTAATTTTTTTCTACTTCTCATAATCTTCACCTACTAATTCTGCATATACAACATATCTTTGAGTTGTAAGACCAAGCGCTGTTACAGGATAACAAGTATATAACATTAATAATTCTTTATCCTTTTGAATAGGAAGACGATCTTCATCTTTATAATAAATAATATCAGTAGCTGTTACACTATATTCAAAAGTTCCATAATCTGCATCAATAATAATTTGTGAACCCTCATATAACTCTGGAAGACGTCTAAAAAAATTACTAGTATTATGGGCAGCTAAAATAATTGAAGAACCTTGTGATGGAAAATAACTACCAGTATAATGTCCAACCCCTACAGAAAGAAGATTTAAATCATCACCTTGATAAATAGGAAGTTCCAAATTAATTTGTGGAATTTTTAAAGTTGCCCATACATCTCCATAATATGGATAATGACTCATCTTTTTTTTAGCAACATCATATTCAATAGGTTTCGATGTTGCATTTGTTTCAGCAATAGACATCATATTAATTATAGAAATGTATTTTTTAATGGGTTTAGAAGATATAAGATAAATTATAACAAAAATAAAACAACAAAAGAAAAAGGAAATTGCAAATTGCCTTACAATTTCCTTCCCTAATCGCTTGAACTTATTAAGCATTTGCTTTTGAAACTTTTTTAGAAATAACAGAAATTCCTAATACTGAAACAATACTAGCAATAGCTAAAATTGCTATTGGATATCCAGTAGTTTTGATTACTTGATCTTTAGTATTGATTGAAGCAACTGTATTTCCATTTTCATCTTTAAGAGTTAATACACCTTCACTTAAAGAAACTTTAACAGGAGTTTCATTAGAAACTGTAGCAAGAATATCAGTAATTTCATTCATAGCATCTGATTTAGCTAATGCATCATATGAAGTAGCTCCACTTTTTTCTACAACATTAATTGCTTTGTCATATTGTGCAGCAATTACATCAGCATTTGCTTCAGTTAACTCATAAGCATCCATATAATTTTCTATTTGAGCTTTTTGACCTGCAGTAAGTGTATAAGTTTTTCCATTGATTGTTACATCTTTAGATAACTTAGCTACTAATTCATCTTTTGTCATAGCACTAGCGTTAGCGATACCACCAAATGCAACAACAGCTACTAAAGTTAATAATACTTTTTTCATTTTCCTCTTCCTTTCTTTACACAATTAATTTTACACACAAATTAAACATAAGTCAATAATATTATGAAAAAAAATTAAAATTTTATGCAAAAATATTAATTATATCTTTTGTATATATTATTCCTAAGATTTTATTTATACACTATCTTAATAATTATTAATTTATATATCTATATATAGATTAAACTATACATTTTTTATTTTTTTAAAATTTTTGATATTATACTATAAACAATGTTTTTATTTAAAATAAAACTGGCTATAACTAAAACTGTTAAATTAAAACCACATAAATATAAATTTTTCAAATAATATCCTGGTAAAATTATAGCTAATAAAAAAGATATAATTATTAACATTTTTTTATCAATACTAAAATTAATATATTTTTTTACATCAATATATCTATATAAAGTCATAGCAAAATAAGATAATAATGTTGAAACTGAGGCTGCATATAATCCAATTTTATTTATTAACAAAACATTAATTCCAATATTAATGATTGCCGAATAAATTGATGTTTTTGCAATTTCCTTGCTTTTTTTTAAGGCCACATAAATTGAACCATATAAAGATACAATAATATTAAATAAAGTTGCTA
>CANROQ010000154.1 GCA_947632295.1 uncultured Bacilli bacterium | reverse complement strand
AGATAATAATCTTTAATCCATATCGTTAAATAATAGTCGATACTATTATCAAATTCACGATAATTTTGCCATAATTCGATTAATTTGTTAAGGCCATCAATATCGTTTTTAACACCTATCTTGTTAATTAATTCGTAAATATAAAGATAAACATAAGAAGTCTCCGTTTTTTTATAAATACCATTTCTAACTAAAGTTCGCCATGAAAAAAAACTGCGCAATTGATAAATATTTAAATTATTATAAGTTGGTGTATAAACTTTACAAGGAATATCGATATTATAATCATCAGTAAAATCATCCATAAATGATGCTTGAAGCGCAAACAACTGGTTAGGATTTGATGACTTCAATGTTTTCATTTGTCTTAATCTTGCTAATTTCTTTTTATCAACTAAAAATTTCTCAGTTTGATTAATTGGTTTTGATTGATAATTACTATTTTGATAATTATTTGTATTTAATTCAAAATCAGTAAAGCTATTTAAATCAGTATTTTTTTTCGCACTATTTTTTCGATTAAAAGAAAGTGTTTGTTTTTTTCTTTTATTAGTAGATTTTCTTTTAACAGATTTTTTTTTCTTCTTATTTAGATTACTTATAATAATTATTCCTAAGAGAATAATAGGCCAAATACTAGGTATCTTATTTATAATTATTAAAGCAATAATCACAAACATTAAACTTGTACCAAACTTCATATCATCACCATGCATTCACATAATTATTATAACAAACTAGTTTAAAAAAAAGAATATTAATTCTTTTTATTTTTGCGTTTACTATCGATTTCTTTTCTAATTTCATTTTTTAAATTGACTAAATGTGAATTTAAATGTGGGAAGGCATTCATTAGACGCTTATTTAACAATGACTTGTTACTTAATACTTCACGAACATATTTGGTTATTTCTTCAGTACTATCCTTTTTGATTGATTTGACAGTTGATTTTACATTAGAAATAATTTTAAAAGAAATAATGTTATCTATCAAAAATATTACCAATAAAATATAAAATATAATATTAAATAATATTTGCGGTATTAATTCAAGTACATAAATAATAGGTCTATTGACAAAATAAATGACAAGACACGCTAAAAGTCCAAACGCCCACATCGTTTCTAGACAAATTCGCCCATTAATATTAAATTTATAATTTGAATAATCCCACCAACGTGTTTTAAATAATTTTTCCATAATATAACTTGTAAAGTATTCTAATATCGAACATATTATTATCGACATAAAAAATAAAATAATTGGATCATCCATATACTTTTTTAATAATAAATTTATCGCAATTCCACCAACACCATAAATAGGACAATAAGGCCCAATTAAAAAACCTCTATTTACAAATTTTTTTTCTTTAATTAAAACCTGGATGACTTCAACTAGCCAACCAATAAAAGAATATATAATAAAGAGAAAAAAATACATTTTAAAATCCATACAGCACCTCTATCTAATTTAAGTATAATACTTTTAAAGTTTTATAACAACTAAATTAATATTATTTTTTTAAAGTTAATACAAATATTATATTTAGCTTTTTAATATCTACATACATTAAACTAGAATTATTTATATGAAAGAAGGAATATGATGGAAAATATATCTTTAGGTCAAATTACAGCATTTATAACCTTTATTGTTGCTGTGATTGGCGCTATTACAAGTTTAATTGCGTTTTCTAAAACTTTTGTTGCAAAAATATTAAAACCAATTAATCAAAAAATTGAACAATTTGAAAAAATTGCCACTAAAGGTAGAAATAATATCGAATTAGAATTAATTAAAATTATTTTGGCAAATTTCATTAATGATATGGAAAGTGGTTTGACTAAATCGGATATTCAAAAAAAGAACGCTTATGAATTATATGATCGCTATCAAACTTTAGGCGGAAATTCATATATCCATGATTGTTGGGAAAAACTAATTAAAGAAGGAAAAATATAAAATAAAAAGCCGTTGAAAATCAACGGTTAAATACTATATGGTGGAGCATAGGAGGATCGAACTCCTGACCTCCACGGTGCAAACGTGGCGCTCTCCCAGCTGAGCTAATGCCCCAAATATAATTCTAATCGTCTCGCGACATATAGAATTATATTACATTATTATGCTAATTGTCAAGAATTTTTAACATTTTTTTGCAAAAATTTAAATTTCTTTTATATTTAAATACTCTTTTAATGCTTTATTGATTTTATTCATTACCTCTTTGCTACAAAAATGCTTGTTATTGTTTAAAAGTATCCTTTTTTTACTTATTGTTTTAATTTGTGTAATAATACCATATGTATGATTTTGGTATTTTAAAGAAGTATGCGTTTCTTTTATTAAATTTCCTAGAGAAATTCTTTTATAACCATTTTTTGAAGTTAATGGAAGTACAGTGATGTTATCAGTTTTTATAGTATCATCATTATTAAGTACTATAGCAAAATGTGTATGACTAAGTTCTGTTCCAATATTTATTCCGAAATCTACTTTTATTAATTGCCCATAACTATATTTCAAATAAGTTTGTTTTGTATTCCTACTTTCTTCGTAAAAATAGGTACTTTCTTTTTCTACCCAATCACCAAGTTTAGAAAATTTAGCATATTTTGAATTATAAGCCTTTTTATATGTTAAACAACTATCATTGATTTTTTCTATTTGATTTTTTTCCTTTAATACAATATTCATTTTTTTATCCTCCTTAAAATAGTGAAAAGAACTCTGATAATAGAGTTCTCACTAACGACGAATAGTCTGATATGTCCATCGACCTTTCTTCACAATGCTATTCTTATGTTAAATATTGACTGACTAATATGTCCATTGATTTCTCTTCACAAAGCAGTCAATTATAATCTGTAGAAAAAACTATTATCACTTCTTTATAACAATAATATCTCATATGTGACTATTTGTCAACATT
>CANROQ010000153.1 GCA_947632295.1 uncultured Bacilli bacterium | reverse complement strand
TTCATAGTTATTTTATATAGTGAAAAAGTTAGTACAACAGTAAATACTATATATGAAATCCAAAAAGTTTTACTTTGTTTTTTCATAATATCACCATTTATATTATAACCTAGTTATTATATATTATCAATTATATAAATTTAAAAAATTTTTAAAATGTAAACTTGTGTCTAATGCAAATGTATTAATTTGTTTCTTATTGACCATAATAAAAATAGTTGTTATAATTTAGTTAAAGATAGGAGAGGGAAAAATGAAAAAAATAGGGAAAATTTTATTTACAATCATGTTTGTAACAGTTGGTTTGTTTGGAATGTCAAATGCTAATGCAGCAGAATATCAAATTAGATTTGATAATAATTATTTTGAATATTATTTGGCAAATGACAGTAAAAAATTGAGCATGGAAATAATGGAAGGACAACCTGAAATTATTAGTAGAGGAATTAATAAATTTTATTCTAATGGTTTAACTTCTAATATTGTTGATGTTGTACCATTTGCCTTTACAGTAAAAGATGGACAAAAATGGGATTCTAAATCGGATTTTGCAACAATGTATATCCGTATTCCAAAATTATTTAATATTGATGCTGATAATGGACAATCTATTTATTTAGTAAGAGTTAAAGAAATAGATGGGGAAGTTCAAACTTATGCAGCTGACATTGGAAGTATATATAGTAGAAGTTATGAAATAAAAAATTATAGTGAAGTAAGTTCTGATTTTAGTTCTGAGGCAATTGTTAGTAAAGCTACATCTACAATTGAAACAGATTATTTTACTGATAAAGTCGCAGTATTTAATACTACTGAATTTGATGAGACTGGAACTACATATTATATGCTTATCACTTGTAAAGGTGAAATTCAAAATCCAACTCAACCAACTAATCCAACTCAACCAACTAATCCAACAACAGTAGAAAATCCAAAAACAGCTGATGTTAGTTCGCAATTATATATTATTATTGGAGTAATTTGTTTAATAGGAATTATTGGATTAGGCACAAAATTTGCAAAATCAAGTAAATAAAAAGGTCATTTATTAATTTAATCAATTAATTATTAAAGGATTGTAAAAATGTATTTATATGTTACAATCCTTTTAATTTTAATTAATTATAATAAATAATGTTATTTATCTATTAATACATTTGATGTAGTTTATAACTTACTTTGTTTATATAAAAAATATCTTTATTCATAATTTATACTTTTTTGTATATAAAGATTATTTTTACAAAAATTAATATAAAGAATTAATAATAAAATGTGTAAAAATGTGTTTAATTACAAAAAAAATTTTTATTTTGATTGACCATATAATAATTCATTGTTATAATTTTCTTAATGATAGGGGTGTTTGAATGAAAAAAGTATTTAATATATTTATATCATTAATATTTTTGTCTTATAGTATTTTTTTAATATCAGGTGTTGAAGCTCGAGATTTAAACATAAGGAAAGATACTGAATTTTATGAATATTATTGGAAGAGTACCGACGATAAATTAGTGATGAGTATTAGTGATAATGAAATATTTACGAAAGCGATTGATCAATTTTATAAAGAACCAACTAATGTTGAACGTGCCGATGTATTACCATTGGAATTTACTGTAAAAGATGGGAATACTTGGGATTCTAATTCTGATGTTGCAACAATGTATATAAATATTCCTGCTTTATTTGATGTTGAAAAAAAAGAATCGCAAATTTATTTAGTTAGAATTAAGCAAAAAAATGATGAATTAATATTGACTGCTTATGACATTGGTTCAACTTATGAACATACATATTCAATTAAAAATAAATCTAATATCGAAAATGAAATTAAATCATTAAATAGTAAATTATCATTAGGTAGTGTTAATGGTGTTGATAGTTATTTAAGTGATCAATTTGCAGTATTAACAACAAGTGATTTTAATAGTACTGGAACTACTTATTATATGCTAGTTGTATGTAATAGTAATTTTAAGTTTACTACTAGTACATCATCGACAACAAAGTCAACAACATCATCGACAACAAAGTCAACAACATCATCGACAACAAAGTCAACAACAACGAGCACTACTACGACTACAACCAAAAAATCATCAACAACGAGTACTACTACGACAACAACTACAATACCATCATCGACTAGTACAACTACAACTACTAATCCATTAACTAGTACAACAGTTCTAGATAAAAATGAAACAACAACTATTGAAAATCCAAAAACGGCTGATACACGCTCACAATTATATGTTGTAATTGGCGTTATGAGTTTAGTTGGTATTATTGGATTGGGAGTAAAATTTGCAAAAGCTAGCAAATAAAAGTCATTCGTGACTTTTTTTGTTATATTTTTATCATTTTTTCATATAATTTATTGGTGATATAGTATGCAATTAAAAATAGGCGATTTAGTTACTAGAAAATCTTATAATAATGATATGGTTTTTAAAATTTTTTCTATTGATGATGATATTTATTATTTAAAAGGAATTAATGTTAGATTAGTTGCTGATAGTCCCGAGGAAGATTTAGTTATTTATGATCATGAATTTAAAGAAGATCCTGAATTTTTAGAACGCATTAAACCTAGTAATGATTTGGATCGTAGTGAATTTTTTTATATGCCGGGTAAAATTTTGCACATTGATGGTGATAATGAATATTTAGATAAATGTTTAAAATATTATGAAGATGATAATTTAATGGCCATTGGTATTAGGGAAGATGAAGCAAATGTTCCATTTAAAATTCGTGAATTATTGGAAGTACATAATCCTAATATTTTAGTTATAACAGGTCATGATGCTTATTATAAAAAAAAAGGTGGACGAGATGATTTATCGGCTTACAAAAACAGTCAAAATTTTGTTTCTGCTATAAAAGAGGCTAGAAAATATGAGCATAGTCATGAAAAGTTAATTATTATAG
>CANROQ010000152.1 GCA_947632295.1 uncultured Bacilli bacterium | reverse complement strand
ATGATTCATTCAAAATTGATAATCAAAAACTTTCTATTATTGGACCTCCAAGTAGTAAAGGAAAAGTTATATTAAAAGCCAAAAAAATAGAAATTGGAGATAAAGCTGATGATATATTTATAAATCGTATTGATTTACAAATTGATGCTCAACCAAATCAAGAATCTTTAATTGATGTGAATGGTCGAAAATTAACATTATGGCAATCAGGGCTTAAAAATACTAGTACTAATAGCGTTAAATATTCAATTAAATATAATAATGATAAATCAGTTGTTGATATTAGATACATGGGAATTGATTCAACTGGATTTAGATCAGAAAAAGTAGACACTGCTTATATTTATGTTGCTGGTAAATTAGCGGCTGGTTCGGATTTATACTTTAACACTTTCTCAAAAAATGATGATGATGATAAAAAAAGTGCAATCATTATACATGGATTTGCTGAAGATGCGACAGTTACAAAAGATGATGATGGCGAACCAAATATAAGATTTGAAAATAATACTGTTAAAACTTTATATGGAATTAAATTTGAAAAAGAAACTTCTGGACAAAACGGTGATATTGAACTCGGTAGTGCGACAATTGGTATTGAATGGGATGACTCTCATACTGATTTTAAAGGAATTGGTTTATATGCTAATCCAAACAAAGTAACAATAAAATATATTAATGGTACTGAAGTAGAAAGTAGACCAGAAAAAGTAATTGGTCCATCTTTTAAAGGAGAATTCGTAGTTGAAAATGTTGATATGTTAGCATCAGTTTCAATAACGGGTTTATCTAAAAATGGAGATACTTATTCTGGTATAGTAAGTCAAAGTGTTGATGGTAAATTTTATTTACCATTAACACTAACTTCTAATCAATTTGATGATAGAAAATCAAAAGTAATTGTAACTGATCCTAATGGAGATTCAAAAGAATATCTATATTCAGAATATAGTGAGAATGGGTCTACCCCTATAAGTACTTTTTTTAGAATGAATATTTTAAATATTAGTAAAAATAATGTAGGAACAATGAAATTAGATTTAGAGGCTATTAAAACATCTAAAATTAAAAACGGTAATAAAGAATATGAAATTGAAGTAGATTATGATGGAAATGGTCAATCAGATGATACTTATATTATTAATTATAATGATGTAAAAACTGAAGAAGAAATTGTTTTAGATGCAGTAAAAAAAACAATGGATGCTAATAATTACACTTTTACGAAGGATAATTTAATCAAAGATGGTATAGAAAAATTTACTTATAAGCTTGATAAAGAAAAGTATTATGGTTTATACGTAGATAAAAAAAATACACAATATTCATTTAGACTTAGAGATGTTGTTCCTTCTCATAAAGGAGATATTGTGATAACTGTTGAGAAAGCGGAGGAAGGTTATACTTGTAAAGACTATACGTGTAAGCCAGTAATAAATGGTTGGAAATTTTCTAATTTCTTTTCTCAAGTAAGTATGGGTTCACACGAATTAAATTTATTACAAGATGTAATTAAAGATACAACAGTAGAAATAGATGCCATTAAAAAAGTAGAACGTGATGATAAAGAAGCTCATACTTTTATAGTTACTTTAAATACTAAAAGATTAAACGAATGGTTAAATAATGCTTATTTAGACGGTCAAAAAGAATTAGATGAAAACAAAAATACTTCTAAATCTAATAATGAAGAAGTTCAATTAAAAGTAGTTCTTGACGACAATGAAGAATATTTAAAGAGTTTTGATACTATAAAAACTTTTGATATTGTTTCAAATAATCATACATATAGCAATAATAGAATTAGTGTTATTTATGAAAATATTGGTGATACAAAAATACAAGATCCAAAAACAATTTTAGGTACAAGTGAAAAACAAATAACAGAAGAAGAATTATTAAATTTTTATGAAGACTGTAAAACATGGCATGAATATCATACAGGCGGAACCATTTACGAAGAAAAGTAAAAATAACAAATTATATAGTAAGGTGTGATATCTTATACTACACCTTTATCTAATTATTTTGGAGGAATATATGAAAAAAATTTTATTTACTTTTTTTCTTCTAACGTTTTTATGTTTTCCAATTGTATCTAATGCATTAGCAACTAACTCTTCTTATGATAATATAAAAGTTTATTTCTTTTACAATGAAAATTGTAAAGATTGTGATAATTCAAAAGAATGGCTACAGGAAGAATTAAAAGAAAATAATCGAGTTAAAGTAGAATATATTAAAGTTGATGACAATGAAGAGTTAAATACTAAAGTTAGAAAATCATTAAATATAAAAAAAGACAATTTACCATTAATGGTTATAGGTTCTAATTATTTTATTGGATTCAACAATAAGTTAAAAGAAATGTTAATGAAAGCGATAAAATCTTATGAGGATGCTGACGATTATTGTGATGTAGTATCAAAACTACGAAATAATGAAAATGTTAATGATTGTTTAAAATTAAACAAAGATATTTATAATCAATCAACTGGGCTTCCACAATTTGTAATAGTAATTATCGTATTAGGTATTGCTGGTTTGATTATAGGTATAGGTTTAATAATCAAGAAGAAAAAAACTTAAGTAGATTATAGTTAATCTACTTTTTAATTATATAATTATAGTAATAAGAAGATTCTTAACAAAATAAGAGAAGAATTTGTCAATAATCAAAAGATACGAATTAAAATATATTTTGTAAATAATATCATTGAATAGAAAAATGATAATTTAGAAAAATTAAAAGAAATAAGTGAAAGTAAAGACTATAAAGAAATATTAGAAAAAATTGAAGATATATATATAATGATGATGGATGAGAAACTGCATTATGAAACAATTTATAAAGCTGGAGTAGATGCTGGCTTTAATCAATGAAAGACTTTGTGTATTAGTCAAGAAATAAGTTAAGGCAAAAATAATGAAAAAAGAGTAATTGTAAAAAA
>CANROQ010000151.1 GCA_947632295.1 uncultured Bacilli bacterium | reverse complement strand
CACAAGTGACGATTAAATCAGGTTCTAAAGCAATTATCTCATCGACAGCCTCACTAATTTTTTCAGGTTGTAAAGTTAAAATGGTATGCGCCATGGCTACTTTTTTAACTGGTGATGCAGAAAGTTCACTACCGCGACCAACTACTCGATCTGGTTGAGTAACAATGGCTCTTACTTTATAATTTTGAATTAAGGCTTCCAAAACCGGTACACTAAAATCAGGTGTCCCCATAAAAATAATCTTCAATTCTTTACTAACTGTAATATCATCTATATTCATTTTTTATTCTCCTCATTATAATTTTATCACATAAACAAAAAAATAACTATATTTTAATTGGATTTAAATCTATTTCTAAATTAATTTTATTATTATTACGATAATTTTGGTTTAAATAATTAATATTATCCATAATTTCAGTCATCTTTTTATATTTTATCAATATTTGCATATAAAATATATTATTTACTTTAGGCATACTAGAAAAATTTGGTCCAAATATTAAAACTTTTTTAGTTAAATTATTATCCAAATACTTTCTAATTTTAATTGCTTCACTATTTAATAATTTATCATCCCGACCACTAAGTTTAATTAAACAAATATTATAATATGGTGGATAATTTAACTGTTTGCGCAAACGCATTTCCTCATCATAAAATGATTGATAATCATTTTGACAAGCCGTTATAATACTATAATGTTCAATATTAAAACCTTGTATAATTACTTCCCCACTTAAATTGCCACGTCCAGCTCGTCCTGCAATTTGATTTAAAAGTTGATAAGTTCGCTCACCACTTCGAAAATCTGGAACATTTAAAGAAGCATCACCATTTAAAACACCAACTAAAGTTACTAGTGGAAAATCGAGACCTTTCGCAATCATTTGTGTACCAATTAAAATATCAAATTTATGATTCTTAAAATCATTAATAATTTGCTCATGACTACCTTTTTTAGTCGTTGTATCGACATCCATTCTAACGACTTTAGCAGTTTCAAATTTTTGTTCGATATACTCTTGCAACTTTTGTGTTCCCATTCCAAAACCATTAATATCGTGGCTATTACATTTTGGACAAACGGTCATTACTTTACTACCATAACCGCAATAATGACATCTTAAAGTATTAGATGTTTTATGATAAGTTAGTGGAATATCACAATTAGGGCATTTTTCAATATAACCACAACTATGACAAGTTATAACAGTCGAATAACCACGACGATTTAATAAAATTATGACTTGTTCATTTTTTTCTAATCTATCTACAATTTTTTCAGTTAATATTTGTGATAAAACATTGAAACCTTTTTTATATTCATCTTTCATATCAACTAAACTAACATTTGGTAATTTATTATTGACTCTATTTTTTAAAACTAACAATTTATATATACCCATTTTGGCTCTTGTATAACTTTCAACTGATGGTGTAGCGCTACCTAGTACTAATGGGCATTTATAATGTTTTGCTCGATAAATAGCCACATCGATAGCATTATATTTAGGCACATTTTCCTGCTTATAATTTTCCGAATGTTCTTCATCGATGATGATAATACCAATATTGGTAAATGGCGCAAAAATCGCGCTTCGAGCCCCTATCGCAATCGATACTTCATTTTTCTCAATTTTTCGCCATTCATCATATTTTTCACCATCACTTAAACGACTGTGTAAAATTGCGACATTATCACCAAAACGCAAACGAAAATTGTTGACCATTTGTGGCGTTAAACTAATTTCTGGTACTAAAACAATCGCTTGTTTGCCATTATTTACTAATTTAGAAATAATATGCATATAAACTTCTGTTTTGCCACTACCAGTCACACCATGTAATAAATAAGGGACAAAAGAATCTTTATTTTCCAAAACGGTATTTACTACATTTAGTTGTTCATTATTTAAAATAATATTACTTTCTTGAATCTTTATATTATTATTTAAACGATAAACTTCCGATTGTTCTACCTTTATAATTTTTTTATTCAATAACGTATTAGTCGATGATATAGATATATCAGTAGCGTCTTTTTTTAAAATACGACCTTTTTCCTTAATTAAATTAATTATTTCTAATTGTTTATCATTAAATTTTACATTATCAGGTAATATATCTAATACTAAATAAGAAACAAATTTTTTATTAACATAAAAACCTTTTTTGGCTTTTAAAGCTGATGGTAACATCGTTTGATAACAACTAATTAAGGATGATAATGTTTTTTGGCTTAAATATTTGCCCAATTCTAACATTTCTTGATTTAAAATAGGTTGATCATCAATTATTTCAATAATTTCTTTAAGAGCATATTCACTATCAATTTTATCGACAATATTTAAAACAAAACCTTCTAATTTTTGTTTACCAAATGGTACTAATACTCTAATACCTATTTTTACTTTATCTTTTAATTTTTCAGGGACTAAATATGTAAAGGTTTTATCGATTTTTTTCGCTTTTAATTCTACTAATACTTCTACCAAAATAACTCACCCGATTCTAATTTAACAATTATATGTTTGTTCTACATTTAATTTTAACATACATTTGTTTGGTAAACAAGGATTTTTATTTAAAAATGTATAGAAAAAAATAACAAATCATGAGGTTTGCTATTTTAAATTGAATTCTTATAATTTATCGTAGAGAATTTATTTCATTCATTGATAAATTTGTACATTTAGAAATTAAAGAAACATCGACATTTTCTTTTAACATATTTTTTGCAATAGCAATAGTTTTATTTTTTTCACCACGTTTTATACCACGCCTAATACCTTTACTAATGCCTTCTTCTAAAGCATCTCTATAAACTCCACTAAAACTCAACTTTTCTTCCATCATCATCTTATAAATATCTTCCATTTTTTGATACTCCTCTCTATTTTGATTATATATTTCCATTTTTTCTAATATTTCTTTATATTCTTTATTTT
>CANROQ010000150.1 GCA_947632295.1 uncultured Bacilli bacterium | reverse complement strand
AATAATATAGATACTAAAGTTTAGAATTTTGTGATATACTATTATATAATGAAAGGGCTGAAGAAGATGAAATTTATAAGAAGTAAGTTGTTTATTTTAGGATATTTAGGTAATTTATTATTAATTGTTGCTACTTTTGTTCCAATTATTAAATTTAACAACCAAATATTTGCTTTTGTAGACCAATTTTTTTACTTATCGCTTGCTATTGTTTTACTATCGACGATTTGTTTAGTTTTAATCACCATCAAAAAATATAAAATTGCCTTAATTCCAACAATCATAAATATTATCATAATAATATATGGAATTTATAATATTTTTACAATTGATGGACTAGATGATATTCAAAATGTTGAAAATGGAATAGCTGTAATTTTATATCCTATTGGTATTTTATTGTCGATAGTTGGCAATATACTAACTAAACCTATTCCAAAAGAAAATACTGCTAAAAAAGAACTAATTAATCCTAAAAATTTAAATACTGTAGAAATTAATACTGTTGAAGAACCAAAGAATATTGAAAGTCAAAATAATATTCCTAACCAAAATATAAATTTGAATTTTGATGAACAAATACCATTATCTCAAATACTAAAAAAAGAAGAAAATGTTAATAGTCTAAACATACAAGAAAATACCAATAATATCGAACAGCCAATTGAGCCTATTAAAGATATTAGTAATAATGATATACCTAATATTGTTAATGAAAATATTGCTCTTAACAATAATCAAAATAAAACTGAAATTGATAATATAAACATTACTGAACCTATTGGCGATATCATCAATAATGAAGAAAATAATGTTATTCCAAATATTGTTCATGAGGATATTTCAATTAACGATAATCAAGATGGAACTGAAATTACTAATGTAAGTGTAAGTGAACCAATTCAAAATACTAATAATACTTCCAATATTATGAATGTTAGTAATCAAGATATTGAAAATAAACACAATGAAATTATTAATGATAACAGTGACACTAAAGAAGAAATTAAACAAGTTCCAGATGAAATCAAACCTATCAATATAGTTCAAAATATTGAAGAAAATTTAATACAAAATAATAATAGTAATCAAGAAAAAGAAAATTTATTTTTTTCCAATCAAAATAATGAACAAAAAATTGTCAATAATAACTCTATTAATGAAATTATCGATATAAATAATAAAGATACTGAAATTTTTATGAGTGATATTATTGAAAAACCTCAAAGTTCACCTTTAGAGGAAACTAGAACTAATACAACCGAATTTGAAATTCCTGATCTTTCACAAAGTAATGATATGATGATGAATCATACACAAATAATGGATAAACCTAAACAGGAATTTATGGCGATAAATCCTAGTGATATAAAAATTGATACAAAAAAACCATTATTTAAAAAGAAAGAAAAAGATCAAAAAGTAGAAGATCCATTAGAAAAAATTATGAAAAGAGATATTCCTAGAACTTTAGGTAGAACTTGTCAATTTTGCAATACACCGCTTGGTGATGATGAGAGAATTTGTCCTTTATGTGGTAGAATAAACTAATTTATTCTACTTTTTTTGTTAATAATTACAAATACAACAATGTATATAAATCTAGTTATTATTTAGTGCCTAATAAAAATATTTAATTACTTGCTAAATTCCATGTTAATCCATTATCATTACTGACAAATATTAATTCTTTATCTTCATAACCACCAAGATTAGAATTAATTTGATAAACAGAACATTTTATTTTTAAATTATTCTCATCATAATAAGGAACTTCTATTATACTTATATAATCAACTTGTTCATTTTTATAATTGAAAGTAGCCGATGTAAAAGTCTTACCACCATCATTAGTAACATACAAGCTAGTTTCACTATTATTTAAATAAATTTTACCATTAGTAATAGCAAATCCTAAATTTTCATTTAGAAAAACAAATTTTGCTTCATTGCTAACTTTAATTGTTTCATCAGATACGAAATAAAAATTTTTACCATTATCTGTACTTCTTAAAACATTAACTAATATATTTTGTCCTAAAACATTATCAACTTTACCAAATCTTAAAATAATATTATCGAATTTTTTTTCATACAAAACTTCTTCATCTTCAGGAAGTAAATATTTATCACTTTCGTGAATATGATACAAAGAATTATTGTAAATATCATAACTATTAGTATCTACAATTTTTCCATTTTTATCTTTTACAAAATTAAAATTCGTTATTCTAATTACTTTACCACTATTATCATAATAAGTTTGTTCTACACTACTTGGAATATTAGGATTTTCAAATGGATCATAATTACCTTTTCCAAAATTTGAATGAATCCTTTCTTTAATACCCATTAATATTGGACCATAATAATCATAATATGAAACATCAACAATCTCAAACGCTTTAACAATTGCCACATATTTTTTATTTTCTATAGTCACTGTATGTTCTGGATAATAAGTAAAATCAAATATTTTAATAGAAATTAAGCCTAAAAATAACATTAAAAATGAAACAAAAGAAATTACAATTTTCATAGTTTTAGAAGAATTTACTAAAATTTGAATAGTTCCTATTATAAATCCAATTAATAAGAATATTAATATTAAAACTATAAACCAAAATCTAAATCTAATATTTAATAAATATAATATAAAATTTAACAATAGAAATATTACAAATAAGATTGAGTTGTATAAAGTTATATGATTTTTTATTTTGTTAAAATTTTTTTTCATTACTAATCACCCATTATTGCAAAATAATACTTTTTTCATAATCATCTAAATAGTTTTCTTGAAGGATCAATTTGTGTTCTTTTATAATAAAATTTGATACATTAGGAATTTCTAAATCTTCTGCATGTTCCGTAATTTTAACTCGATAATAAGTTAATATATCTTCTTTTATTTCAATCTTTCCATATGATCTTTCAATAATTTTAGCGTCATTTCCATCCATGTAAT
>CANROQ010000149.1 GCA_947632295.1 uncultured Bacilli bacterium | reverse complement strand
TATATTAGCGTATTTCACTCTAAAGACATTTACGCAATGAGAAGTTTTTCTATTAATGGAATGTTTGATAAAATAAAAGATGTAATATTTACTGATTTAATATTTAATAATATAATTTTTAATCTTTTACTTTCTATAATTTGTTTGTTTATATATAATAAAAACAAAACCAAAAGTAAAATAAGTATTATATCTTTATGTATTATGTGTGCATTTTCTTTATATTTAATTTTTTATAAAATATATAATCTAGAAGAAATAAATTTAAGTTTAATATCTTATTTTAACTTTATATTTATAGTAATGTATCTTATATCATTTATAGTTTTTATAACAGAAAATTTAAAAGGAAATGAAAAAGTATTTATATTATTTTTGATTGGATGTATTTGTTTTATAGTTGGACCTTTATTTGTAGTAAATCCAGTAGATAATAGATGTATGTTGCCACCATATGTAATAATGGTTTTAATACTTGTAATATTATTTGATAATGCCAAGATTAAAAATATTGATCAAATTTTAAAATTTAGTTCAATATTTATAAGTTTTATGTTTTTACTTTTGTATGGAGCCATTTTTAGATATGAATATATAAGAACAAAATATATAAACAATCATAAAGGTGAGGATTTGGTATTATATGGTTTACCAAGTGATGAATATATATTTTACGATCATATGAAAGAATATTTATATAATTTTAAAGAATTTTATAATATAAAAGATGATGTAAAATTAGTATCGTATAAAGAATGGAAAAAAATGAAGTGATCTTCATTTTTTTTATAATAAAAAGAGTTTTCACTCTTTATTTTTAGCGTTTTTCATAACTGTTACACATCGTTGCTTCTTTTTCATTTTCTGGTGCACAATTACAAACTTCAATTTTTTCTAGACTACAACAATTACAGTCGCAATTGCAAAATCTACAATCGTGTACTTTACAACCAATTTCTTGGTTATTTTTTTCTTTTTTCAATATAATCACCCATAAATATTATTTCCTTCAAAATTATTTTTATTCATAAAATGTTTTTTTACTAATATGCTTTATTAGGTGATTTAATGGACAAGATAAAAATTGGTATACCAAGAGCCTTACACTATTATTATTGTGGTAATTTATGGAAAAAATTTTTTGAAAATATTGATTCTGAAGTCATAATAAGTCCACCAACTACTCGTGAAATTATCAGTAATGGGATAAAATATGCAAATGATGAAATGTGTCTATCATTAAAAATATATTTAGGACATGTTGCTTATTTACAAGATAAATGTGATTATATCTTAGTGCCACGTATTGACAAATATGATTTAAATAATCAAACTTGTACAAATTTTATGGCTATTTATGATATTGTTAATAATTTATTTAATTGTAAATTATTAAATTATAATGTTGACTATAAAAGAAAAGAAAATGATTTTACAGGGTTAGTTGAAATTGGTCAATTTTTAGGTCTTACAACTAGCGAAGCAATTCGTGCTTATAATAAGGCTTATAACTCGATAAAAAGAATTAAAGATAGTGATATTTTTATTAATGAAAAAAAATTAACTAGTGAAAAATTAAAAATTTTATTAGTTGGCCATCCATATATAGTTTATGATCAATATTTTGGTATGCCAATTATAAAAATGTTAAAAGACGCTAATATTGAAATTATTTATAGTGATAAGTTTGATAGCGAAAAAACTAATCCACTAGCAAGTCATATATCTAAAACTTTATATTGGAAATTTAATCGTGATGAATTAGGTTCGATCGAATATACTAAAAACAAGATAGATGGGGTGATTTTTATATCGGCTTTTCCATGTGGTCCCGATTCTTTAGCAAATGAGTTAGCGATGCGAAGGATTTCTTTACCATATCTTAATATTATTATCGATGATATCGATTCAATGACAGGAATCGAAACAAGAATAGAAAGTTTTGTGGATATTTTAGATGCCAAAAAGTACGCCAACTAATAAGAAAATTTTAACTTTTCCCCAAATGGGTAATTATTATGTTCCTGTCAAATTTTTATTTAAACATATTTTTAACTGTGAGATAATGACGCCTGCACCAATTACTAATAAAACTATTGAAATAGGTAGTAAATATAGTCCTGATTTTGTTTGTACGCCTTTTAAATATACGTTAGGTACATTTATTGAAGCTTTAGATAAAGGCGCTAATATTTTAGTGCAAGCAGGTGGTGGTTGTAGATATGGTTATTATAGTGAATTACAAGAACAAATTTTAAATGATTTAGGATATGAATTTACTTTTATTAATTTAGTAACAGCTGGAGAACGAAATACCAAACATATATTAAAAGAAATTAAAAAATTTGAACCAAAATTTAAAAAAATTAGAGCCTTATATTATGTATTTATTACTTCTAAAATGGTTAAATATATGGATAAGATTGATCATTATATTAGAGAAAATATTGGTTTTGAAAAAGAAAAAGGTAGTTTTATTAAGTTAAATAATAAAATGTTAAAGGATTTTAGCAAAGTAAAATCGTATCATCAACTTAGAAAATTATATAAATATTATTGGAAGGAATTTCAAAAGTTAGAAGTAAATAAACCTAGTGACTGCTTAAAAGTCGGAATTATTGGTGAATTATATACTATTATGGAACCTTTTGCAAATTATTATTTAGAGCAAGAATTAGCCAGTTATAATATCGAAATAAAGCGTTATACTAATGCGCACTATTTGGTTTTTGAAAAGGGTCGTGAAATCAAAAAATATATTAAATATGCTAGTGAATATATCAAGTATCGTATGGGGGCTGATGCTCCTGATAATATTGGACGCGCGAAATATCTATGCACTCATGGTTACGATGGTATTATTCATATTAAATCAGCCTTTTGTACACCTGAAATTGGTGCTATGCCAGTTATCAACAAAATTTGTAAACAATATAATGTTCCAATTATTTATTTTAGTTTTGATTCTAATAC
>CANROQ010000148.1 GCA_947632295.1 uncultured Bacilli bacterium | reverse complement strand
TTTTTTAGGAATGATTTTTTTAGTCATATAATTCTTGTTTTAAAAGTTCAATATTGTAATTCATTAAAGTAAAATAATCATCTTTATTTTTTCGCTCTTCTTCTGTTAAATTAGCAATAGTTTTCAGTTCAACTAATTCAACATTAGTTAGATCTTTTATTTCATTGACTGTTTCATTTGGTTCTTTATTTTGTGTTGTAAAAATATAACTTACCTCACCACTATTTATAAGGTCGATTGCGTCAGCTTTAACTTTGTCGGTTAAGTTATCATTTTCTTCTAGAGAAATAACATTTAAACCATATTTATCTTCTAAGAACTTAAATAAATCATCGGATACGATAATTGTCTTGTTAGTAGCGCTTTCAACCATCAATTTTATTTTAGCGTCTAAATTAGAAACCTCAACTTTTAATTCTTCATAATTATCTTCAATATCATTTTTTAAATAGTGATTATTTATATATTCATGAAAGCCCATTTTAATATTTTGTGCGAGCATTAAAAAATTGGAAGGGTTTAACCATAATTCTTCAATATAATTTTCATAATCCATACTAAGTGTAGTATCGATAATTTTTATTTTTTTATTGTGTTCAAAAATAGGTGCTACATAATCTTTTTCTTTATCGAGACCATTGAATATAAATAGGCTAGCATTACTATAATCTTTAATTTGCTTATCAGTAAGTTTGTATTGATCGATGATGATGCCATCAGGATAAATACTTTTAACAGTGCTATGTTCACCATACAAGCGATTAGTTATGTATTCGATTGGATAACTAGTAGTATAGATAGTAATATCTTCTAGATTATCACGTTTTAAGCAACCACTAGTTGAACAGGTAATTATTATTAATAAAATAGTTAAAAATTTTTTCATTTCAATTCTCCTTTTTTGGTACTGGATCATATCCGGGTTTAAATAATGGATTACATTTTAAAAGTCGTTTTATAGTTAATAATGTGCCTTTAAAAGCACCATGAATTTTAATTGCTTCGATTCCATAATTAGAACAAGTTGGAATGTGTCTGCAACTATTATGCCAAGGACCTGGAATCATTTGATAAAAACTGATTAGTCCAATTAATATACATTTCAAATTATCACCAATTATAATTATACTAGAATTTGGAATAAATGTAAATTAGATATTAAAATGAATTAATTTTTGATATAATATTATTGAAGGTGATAAGATGGATATTATCAATGAATTAAAAATCGATATGAATAAACAAATTTATCAAACAGCATTTACTCATACATCATATGCCAATGAACATAAAGTTGAAAGTTATGAACGCTTAGAATATTTAGGTGATGCTGTTTTAGAATTGATAATGAGTGAATATTTATATTTAAATACTTCCGACGAAGAAGGCAAAATGACCAAATTAAGAGCTCATTATGTTTGCGAGAATGCTTTATATGAATATTCTTTAAAATTAAATTTGAATAAGCATTTATTATTAGGTAAGGGTGAAGAAGAAAATGGCGGAATGGTTCGTAAAACGATAGTTGCCGATATTTTTGAAGCCTTTATTGGTGCTTTGTTTTTAGATAAGGGAATCGATACAGTTAAAAATTTTATTTATAAATATGTCATTCCAATTATCGAAAATAATGAAATTGATTTTTTTGATGATTATAAATCGGTTTTGCAAGAATTAGTTCAAACTGATAAAAGAAGTTTGGAATATGTTGTCGTTGATGAAGAAGGACCTGCCCATAATAAAACATTTACAGTAATTGTGAAAATTGATGATATTACATATGGAAAAGGTACAGCTCATAGTAAAAAAGAAGCCGAACAAATGGCAGCTCGTGATGCTTTAAGTAGGTGTCAATTTAAATGATGGATATTGCTTCCTATTTAAATTACAAAAGCCGAGATTTACTTAATATTATTTTAAATAGTAGTGTTGATAATAAAAAGAAATTTCTAGTAGACTTTAAAATAAAAGATAAATTTATTAATGATAGTGATAAGTATCCTTTTATTTGGTTAGTTCAATCTTTAGATAGAGAATTATTAGAAATTTTTTTAGATAAAGAAGGAATTTCAATCTTACTTAAATCTCAAGATTTAGAGGCTAAATTAAATGCTTTGGTTACTTTAGAGGTAAATGTTGCGGATTATCTTTTAACCGATGAAAATATTTTAAAAGCCATATATGATAATTATAACGTTTTAGGTTCTTATTTGGTTAATAAAAATGATTATTTTGTTCAAAAATTTTTTGATTATATAATTAATAATAAACTAAATATTGAAAAAATAGCGGATTGTAGCCAAAATTTATCTAAAATTTTAAAAAATCCTAGTAATTTAGAAAAATTTATAGAAAATTCTAAACATTATGATTTTACAAATAAATTAATTATGTTTGATAATAATACTATTGAACTTTTGCTTGATAATAATTATTTTAAAAATCTAATTTTAAATAGCGATTATGATATCAGTAATTTAGTATTTAAAGGTATTAAATTTAATATAGATATTTTAGAAAATCCTAAATTTATTGATAAATTATTAACTAGTGAAACTTCTAAATATCGTTTTATGATGAATGGTTTAAAGAAAAACAATAATTTATTATGTTTAGATAAAATAGAAAAAATTCAAAAGCAAAATTATGATGAAATTATAAAAAGTTATGATGAAAATTTAGGTATGTTTAAAAAATATGAAATGATATTAAATGAATTAGTTAAAGATGGTAAATTGATAAGTGATTCGGATTTATTTGAATTAAATTTAAGTAGTAGATTACCATATATGGCTATTTATGATGTAAATAGAGTGTTTTCAAGTTGGAGACTGAAGAATGAAGAAAAAATAAAACAACTTGGTAAGATTTTTCAAAAATTAACTAGTAGAGAGTTCGGAGAAATTTTATCGGATCGTTATTATGAAGATATCGAATATAATTTTAAATTAGATTTACAAAGTTTAATTGAATTTAATCAAGATGTA
>CANROQ010000147.1 GCA_947632295.1 uncultured Bacilli bacterium | reverse complement strand
CAAAATATTTTAGATGATTTAAGTATTAAAAAAATTGGTAAAAATATACCAAATGATTATTTAATCGATGATTTTGAATTATTTAGAGCATATTTAAGAGGTATTTTTATCGCTACAGGTAGTATAAATGATCCAAAAACATCACGATATCATTTAGAAATGATTGTAAATGATGATAATTATGCTAATTTTATTTCTCAAAAATTAAATGAATACAAATTAAAAAGTAAAGTAATTAAAAGAGAAAATAAATATATGATATATATTAAAGAAGCCGAAAAAATTAGTGACTTTTTAAGAATTATAAAAGCTAATAAAGCCGTTTTATATTATGAAGATATAAGAATTTATCGCGATTACAAAAATATGACTAATAGATTAAATAATTGTGAACAAGCCAATATTGATAAAATGATTTTAACGGCAACATCACAAATTGAAGATATCGAATTAATTGATGAAAAAGGTAGTTTAGACCTATTACCAGATAAAGTTAAAGAGGTAGCCATCTACCGAAAAAAATATCCAGAAGTTTCCTTATTAGAATTAAGTAAAATAATTACTTTAGAAACAGGCAATGAAGTAACCAAGTCAGGTATTTATCATCGTATGAAAAAAATAAATGAATTAGCAAATAAAATAAGAAATAAATAATAATTTAAATATTATCGATTATTTTTATATTTGATAAAAGATTTAAAATGGTTTGTATGATTATTAAAATAAATACTATTTTAAATTCTTATAATAGTGAAATCTAGTGAATAAATAAATATTAATTTACTAGTTTTTTTATACTATAATTTTATATAAAATACATTTATAGCTATCACAAAAATTTCAATAATTTTCTAAAGACATATCTATAAATTTGTAGTATAATATATATACGGATGGAGGATAATATGGAAGATATATTTAAACAACTAACACAACTAATAAAAAATTGTGAGAAAGTTATCTTTATGACACATCAAAATATGGATTTAGATGGTTTTGCTTCTATTTTGGCTCTATCTGAAATAGTTAGTTCTTTTAAAAAAGATAATTATATACTAATAGATAGTAAAATAAAAAATACAGGTGTTAATAAATCATTAAAAAAATTAGAAGAAGAAAATCTTAATTATAATTATATTTATAAAAAAGATGTGTTAAAAATTTTAACTGACAATACTTTATTAATTATTTTAGATGTTCATAGACCATCTATGGTAGAAATGCCCACTTTAATTAATAAAACAAACAATATTGTTATTATCGATCATCATATAAAATGTAAACAATATATTCAAAATACTATTTTAAGTTATTTAAATTCGAATATGTCTAGTACGATTGAAATAATAGTTGGCTACTTAAAATATCTAAATAAAAAAGTTAGTCCTATAGTTGCCACTATGATGTTAGCCGGTATGGAAATTGATACTAATTCTTTTAATGTCAAAACAACTGCTGCTACCTATAATACAGCTGCTTTTTTAAGCGATATAGGGGCTGATAATATTTTAAAACAAGAACTATTAAAAGAAGATAAAGATGATTACCTTTTACGTCAAAAATATATTCAAAATAGTTATATGTTAAATGAAAATACAGCTATTTGTACATTAGATAATAAAATAGTTGATAATAATATTTTGGCTCAAATTGCAGAAGAACTTTTACAATTTGATAATGTCGAAATCGCATATTGCATTGGTTATATTAATAAAAGTCAAGTTGGTATTAGTGCTAGGTCAATTGGAAAATATAATGTCGAACCAATTATGAAAGATTTAGGTGGTGGTGGTCATATGACTGAAGCAGCCACTCAAATTAAAAATGTCAATATTGAATCAGCCTTAAATATGTTAATGAATGAATTAGATAAAGATGAGGTGAATTAAATGAAAGTAATTTTTATCAAAGATTTAAAAGGTCAAGGAAAAAAGAATGAAATAAAAGAAGTTAGTGATGGTTATGCCAAAAATTTTTTAATTAATAAAGGTTATGCAGTAATGGCAACCCCAACAAGTTTAAAGAGATTAAATCAAGAAAAAAAAGAACATCAAGAAAAAGAAGAATTAGCAAAAAATAATGCTATTGATATAAAGAATAAATTAGAAAAATTAACTTTAAAATTTAAAGTAAAAACAGGTGAACATGATAAAGTATTTGGTAGTGTTTCGCCAAAACAAATAGTTACGGAATTAAAGAAAAGTGGCTATGAAATCGATAAAAAAATGTTTAAATCTAATGAAAATTTATCATATATAGGATTTCATAATGTAGAAATTGAATTATATAAAGGTGTAATATCGACACTTAAAGTTGAATTAGTAAAAGAAAAATAGGTGATATTATGGCAGAAAAAATTATGCCTCATAATATAGAAGCAGAAAAAGCCGTTTTAGGTTCAATGATTTTATCAAAATATGCGATGCAACGTGGTATTGAAGGCTTATCTGAAGAATTATTTTATTTAGATGCTCATCAAAAGATATTTTCGGCATTAGTAGAATTAGCAAATAATAATCATGCAATAGATATAACGACATTAACCAATATTTTAGTTAATAAAAATTGGTTAAAACAAGTTGGAGATGTAGAATATCTTACTGAATTATTTAATGCGGTACCAACTGCTTATAATATTGATGAATATATCGATATTGTAAAAGAAAAGGCCATTCGTCGTCGTTTAATTGAAGCCGGTACAAATATCGTTGATTCAGCATATCATATCGATGAAGATTTAGTCGATACTTTGGATAATGCTGAAAAGAAAATTTTAACAGTTGTCAAAACACGCCAAGGAACAGAATTTAAAAATATTCAAGATGTCGTGTTGAAGGCACAATCTGATTTGGAAAAATTATCACAAAATAAAGGCGAAGTAACAGGCTTGGCTACAAATTTTACCGAAATAGATCGAGTAACATCAGGTTTTCATGCTAATGAATTAATTATTATAGCGGCTCGTCCTGCTATGGGAAAAACGGCTTTTG
>CANROQ010000146.1 GCA_947632295.1 uncultured Bacilli bacterium | reverse complement strand
TGATCAATTATTTAATGCTTTAGTTAAAAATTCTAATACAGTTTATTTGATGTACGATAATAAGACTCGTCAATTTGCATATATAACTCCTAATTTTGCTGAAGTATTAGGTGTTAAATTGAATGATAATGAGATACAAACTCAACTAATCATTGTTAGGGATATGTTTAAAAGTGAAGCTTTAAGAAGTCAGTTAGATAATTGGGATGAGCAAAGCGAATTTATAAGTCAAATGTTTGCGTATCAAAACAAAAGTTATCAACATACAATATGGTTCAAAATTAAAATATATCCTTTTATAGAAAAAAAGTCGAGTTATTTTGTTATTGTAATTTCTGATTCAACTAAAGAACACGATCAGCAACATATGTTAGTTTCTCAAGCTAGTGATATCAAAATGCGAGAAAGACAATTAAATCAAGTCACGAACTTAGCTTATGATATTGAAACTGATATCAATTTAACTACTTTAGAATTTAGTTTGAAAAATTTAAAGGAAGATACACAATATTTAGGTGAATCCAAAAAAGGTAAAATTGACGATTTAAAAAATATTATTAATTCATATGTGGCTAAAGATGATCAAGCTAATGTTTTAAAATTGATTTCATTAGATAATTTAACTAAAATATCTAATGAACAAGTTAACGATGAAATTTCTGTTCGATATCGTACTAACTCTGATGAACCAATTTGGCTTGAAAGTAATTTATTTTTTACAACTAATAAAGGTGAAAAATATGTTACAATTTTAACTAAAAACGTTACAGAAAATGCTGAATATATGCGTAGACAAAATACAATGTTAAAAAATGCTTTAGAAGATGCCAAAAGAGCTAATGAGGCCAAATCTGAATTTTTATCGATTATGTCACATGAAATAAGAACACCAATGAACACAATTATTGGTTTAAGTGAATCAGTGCTAGCTGAAGATATTAATGAATCTTCAAGAGAAGATATCGAAAATATAAATACTGCTAGTAATAATTTATTAGATATAATCGATGGAATCTTAGATATTTCAAAAATTGAATCAGGAGTATTAAAACTTGAAGAAAAGGAATATAATGTTGCTAAATTTTTTAAAGATATTTATAATTTGACAAAGGATAATTTAAGTCGCGATACAGTAAAATTAATTTTAGATGTAGATAAAAAATTACCTTCAAAATTATTTGGTGATGATGGAAAAATTAGACAAATTATTGTAAATTTATTAAATAATTCGATTAAATTTACGAAAAAAGGTTCTATTACTATTAAAGTTAGAGGATATGTTAATAAAGCTAATTCTAATTTAAAATTGATAATTAGTGTAATTGATACTGGTGTTGGTATTGAAAAGAGTAAATTAGATCGATTATTTGATAATAGTAAAAGAATATCAAGTAATGATAAAAACTATATTGGTGGAATTGGTTTATTAATATCAAGTAAATTAATTGAATTATTAAATGGTTCAATTACAGCTGAAAGTAGAGTTGGCGAAGGTTCTATTTTTGCGATAACTATTAATCAAAAAATAATAGATGATAAACCAGTTGGTGATATTGAGACTGTCAAGATTCAAAGAAAAAAGGCTAATAGTTTTAATGCTAGTGGCAAAAAAATATTAATTGTCGATGATAATAAATTAAATTTAAAAGTGGCTGAAAGGTTATTAAAACCTTATGATGTAATTACTAAAACTGTTTTTAGTGGTAAAGAATGTGTTGAGTTAATTTCAAATAATGAACAATTTGATTTAATTTTATTAGATCAAATGATGCCTGAGATGGACGGTATCGAAACTTTAAATCAATTAAAAAGTATTGATGGTTTTAACACACCAGTTATTTGTTTAACAGCCGATGCTTTAGTTGGTGATAAAGAAAAATATTTAAAATCTGGGTTTAATGATTATTTAACTAAACCTATTGATGTCCAAGAATTAAATAAAATTTTAAAAAAATATTTACAAGATTAGAAGTTAATTTAACTTCTTTTTTGTATAAATTTTTATATTTTAATCAAAATATAGATGGAGGGATTAATATGTCAAAAGATACAAATGAAATTAATGTATTAGATGAATTAAATAAAGGTGCTTGTATGGGAATGGACGCTATTCATTTTATATTGGATAAAGTTGAAGATGAAAATTTAAAAACAGAATTAAATAGACAATATGAAAAATATAGCGAAATATCTAATAAGATATGTGAATTATATCCAGAGTATAATAATGATAAACCTCATGAAACAAATGCGATGAATAAAGTGATGACATGGTATGGTATCGAGATGAAAACAATGATGGATGATAGTACGTCTAAAATTGCTGAATTATTGCTACAAGGAACTAATATGGGAGTTATCGAAGGTAGAAAATTATTAAATCATAAAGAAACTGATACAGAGGTCCATAAATTAGTTCAAGAATATGTCGATATGCAAGAAGATGCCATTGAAAAGTTAAAGCAATTTTTATAAAATCCAAAACGACTTGAAATGTCGTTTTTATTATGTATCAATTAATTTAAATATTTTCTTATTAGTATAGTTGGTACCTTTTAAATAGGTTAACATAAAATACGATAGGAGGATTTTTATGGATACATATGAAAGAGCACTTGAAAAAATAAAAAGTGAACAACAAAAATATAAGTTAGATCGATTATTTTATGTTGGACAAATAAAAGTTCCTGGACCAACTGGGCCAACTGGGCCACAAGGTCTACCTGGTGTAGCTATTAAAATTTTAGGAAATTTAGATAGTGTACAGCAATTAGAAGAAGAGTATCCAAAAGGTAATATAGGTGACGCTTATATTATTGGAGATAATTTATACACTTGGTCAGATGAAAATCAATGTTGGATAGATTCTGGTGTAATACGTGGACCAAAAGGTGATAAAGGTGAACCAGGTGATATAGGCCCACAAGGTCTACAAGGTGTTCATGGTGAACGCGGGCCACAAGGACCAACCGGACCAAAGGGGGAACAAGGC
>CANROQ010000145.1 GCA_947632295.1 uncultured Bacilli bacterium | reverse complement strand
TATAGTTTATTAAAGACTTTAACGAAAGAGTAGTAATAATTTAAATATACATAGAGAAAAAGTGGTTGGTGGAAACTTTTAATATTTGATTATGAACTTACTTTCTGAGTTTCATATATGATAAATATATGACGTATATTTGCGTTAAAAATATAAAGAGCATAAAGATTATTATGAATTAAGGTGGTACCGCGGGTTAACTCGTCCTTAAAGATTAATATCTTTTTTGTATTTTAGAGGGAGAAAATATGGATTATGTAATTAGTTTTTTACTCACTTTTATAGTAGTATATTTAGTTTATTTTATATTTGTTGTTAAAAGAAAAAAATCTAAAGAAAAATTAAAAAATAGTTTAGAAGTTCGATATTTAATAAATAGATATCATATTGATATTGAAAAAATTAATCAAAAACAATTAGCAAATAGAATAGCAATATGTAATAGTTTAATTATTTCAATTGTTTTTTTAGTAATATTATTTATTAAAAATTTTATGTTGCAAATGCTAGTTGGTTTTGTAGTTTTGTTTCCTGTTATTTTAATTATTTATCATATATTGGCAAAATCATTATTAAAGAAAGAGGGTAAATAAATATGTATGATTTTCAAAAAATAGAAAAAAAATGGCAACAATATTGGGAAGAACATCAAAGTTTTAAAGTTGATGTTGATAAAAATAAAAAGAAATTTTATATGTTAGTAGAATTTCCTTATCCATCAGGGGTAGGATTACATGTAGGACATGGTCGAGTTTATACGGCATCTGATGTTCAAGCACGTTTTAAAAAAGCAATAGGATACAATGTTTTATTTCCAATGGGTTGGGATGCATTTGGAGCTCCTGCTGAACAATACGCTATAAAAAATCATATTCATCCAAGTCAAGCTGTATCAGAAAATATTAAAGTGTTTAAAGGACAAATGCAGTCACTAGGTTTAGCAATTGATTGGAGTCGTGAATTTGCAACTACTGATCCAGAATATTATAAATTAACACAATGGCAATTTTTACAATTTTATAAAGCAGGTCTAGCGTATAAAGCTGAAAAAGAAATTAATTGGTGTCCAAATTGTAAAATGGGTTTATCTAATGAAGATGCTCAAGGTGGAGTTTGTGAACGATGTGGTTCGCAAACTGAAAAAAAACTTAAAAATCAATGGGTTTTAAAAATGAGTGAATATGCTGATAAACTAATTGAGGGATTAGATGATACGGAATTTTTAGATAAAGTTAAAACTGCTCAAATAAATTGGATTGGTAAAAGTACAGGTGCTTTAGTCAATTTTAAATTAAAAAATATTGATGATTATTTAGAAGTTTTTACAACTCGTGCTGATACGCTATTTGGTGTAACTTTTATGGTTATTAGTCCTGAACATCCATATTTAGAAAAATATAAAGATAAAATTGAAAATATTGATGAAGTTCGAAATTATATGGAAATTGCAAAACATAAAAGTGATATTGAGAGAACTGATAATACAAAAGAAAAAACAGGTGTTCAAATAAAAGGACTAACCGCTATTAATCCTATTAATCAAAAAGAAATTCCTATTTGGATAAGTGATTATGTTTTAGCAAATTATGGTACAGGTGCGATTATGGCAGTACCTGCTCATGATGAAAGGGATTATGCTTTTGCTAAAAAATTTGGTATCGATATTATTGCAGTTATCGATGGTGGAGATGTCGCTAAAGAAGCTTATATAGGTGATGGAGTTCATATTAATTCAGAATTTTTAAATGGTCTTGATAAACAGTCAGCAATTGATACCATGATTAAATATTTAGAAGAAAATAAAATTGGTTGTGCGAAAACTAATTATCGTCTTCAAGATTGGATTTTTTCACGTCAAAGATTTTGGGGCGAACCAATTCCAATGATTAATTGTCCAAAATGTGGTTGGGTACCAGTTCCAGAAAGTGACTTGCCAGTATTATTACCTAATGTCAGTTCTTATGAACCTACTGAAACTGGTGAAAGTCCACTTGCCAATATTTCGGAATTTGTTAATTGCAAATGTCCAAAATGTGGTGGTAATGCTAAAAGAGAAACAGACACAATGCCAAACTGGGCTGGTTCTAGTTGGTATTGGTTAAGATATATGGATCCTAGAAATAAAGATGAAATTGCTAGTCAAGAGGCCATGAAATATTGGGGTAAAGTCGATTTATATGATGGCGGTATGGAACATGCCACAAGACATTTATTATATGCTAGATTTTGGAATATTTTCTTATATGAACAAGGATTAGTTCCTAATAGTGAACCATTCTTAAAGCGAATTAGTCATGGCATGATTTTAGGACCAAATGGCGAAAAAATGAGTAAAAGTAAAGGAAATGTTGTAAATCCTAACGATATGATTCGTGAATATGGTGCTGATGCTTTACGTACTTATGAAATGTTTATTGGCGATTATTCTAAAGATGCTGCTTGGAATGAAAATGGTTTAAAAGGTTGTAAGAAATTTTTAGATCGCGTATGGAAATTACAAGAAAAATTAAATTCTAATGATGTCTATACTAAAGAATTAGAAGTTATTATGAATAAGACAATTAAAAAGGTAACGGAAGATATAGAAACCTTAAATTATAATACGGCTGTTTCTTCTTTAATGATTTTATTAAATGAAATGGAAAAACAAGAAAAGATAAGTCATAAAGATTATCGTACTTTAATTGAATTGTTAAATCCTTTTGCACCTCATATTACTGAAGAAATTAATGAAATTTGCGCATTAGGTAAACCTTTATGTGATAGTTCATGGCCAAGATATGATTCTAATAAAATTGTCGATGAAACTTATGAAATGGTTGTTCAAGTTAATGGTAAAGTTAGAGGTAAAATTCAAATAGCCACTAATACATCTAAAGAAGAAATGGAAAAAATTGCGATTGAAATTGATAATGTAAAAAAATTTATTGAAGGAAAAGAAATTGTTAAGATTATAACTATTCAATCTAAAATAGTTAATATTGTAGTAAAATAAGTAATTTTT
>CANROQ010000144.1 GCA_947632295.1 uncultured Bacilli bacterium | reverse complement strand
ATTTTTTTCATTACCACTAATAAGTGGTATATATACAATTGCTGGATTTAAATATTCTTCCAATTTATTTTTTGTAGATAAACTTTTTTTACTAGAAATTTTGTAACCAATAGCCATATTTATGCTCCTTCTACTATATCCATTATACCTATTTTTTTTGCAAAAAAAAAGATAATATTACAAAAAAATAATAAGTAATTACCTATTATTTTGAATAAATTCTTCAATTTCTTTTATAGTATTATTAAAATTTTCATAATCAACATTAAACCAATTTATATTCATTTGATGATTAAACCATGTATATTGTCTTTTTGCGTAATGTCTACTGTGCCTTTTAATTAAATCAATGGCTTCTTCCAAACTTATTTTTTTATCAAAATAATCAAATAATTCTTTATAGCCAATTGGTGTCATAACTGCTTTTGTTCTAATTTTTCTATCATATAATTTTTTAGCCTCAGCCATAAGCCCAATATCTAACATTTTCTCAACTCGATTATTTATTATATTATATAGATTTTCTCGATCAGTCGTCAGTCCTATAAAAATACAGTCATAAAGTAATCGATTAGTTTTTAAATTTTCAGATAAAGGTTTATTATTATTTAGAAAATAATTTATTGCTCTTACAATTCTTTTACGATTATTTTTATGTATTTCACTATGAGGATCAATTTCTAATAATTTTTGATATAATTCTTCGTCAGTTAAATCATCAAAACTTTGAAAATTTTCTTCTTCATTAAATTTATAATCATATAAAGCAGCTTTTATATATAAACCTGTCCCACCAACTAAAATTGGGGTTTTATTTTTATTTAAAATTTCTTCTATTTTTTTACGACAATCTTGTTGATAATCGAAAACACTATAAAAATCTTGAATATCTTTGATATCGAATAAATGATGTTTAATATTTTCTTTTTCTTCTTCAGTTATTTTAGCAGTTGCTATATTTAATTCTCTATAGACCTGTGTACTATCAGCATTAATAATTTCACCACTATATTTTTTGGCAAGTTCAATACTTAATTTAGTTTTGCCCACTCCGGTTGGACCAACAATTACAATAATCTTTTTCATTTATATATTCCTATTATTTATTTCATAGTAAAATCATCATTTTATAAACATACTATCGCCAAAAGAAAAGAAACGATATTCACACTTTATAGCCTCGTTGTAGGCCTTTAAAATGCTTTCTTTACCAGCAAGAGCACTTACTAACATAAGGAGTGTCGATTTAGGAAGATGAAAATTAGTAATCAAAGCATCAATAGCCTTAAATTCATACCCCGGATAGATAAAAATATCTGTCCATCCACTACATTCTCTAAATTCACCGTATAAACTTACAATCGTCTCTAAAGTTCTAGTTGTCGTTGTACCAACACTGATAATACGTTTGTTTGACTTTTTTGCTTCATTCAAAACATTAGCAGTTTCTTTATTCATCATATAAAATTCTGAATGCATCTTATGTTTTGTTACATCTTCAACATTGACAGGTCTAAAAGTTCCTAAACCAACATGTAAAGTTATGTATTCGATTTTAATTCCTTTATTTTTTATTTTTTCTAATAATTCAGGTGTAAAATGTAATCCGGCCGTTGGCGCTGCTGCTGAACCTTCACATTTAGCATAAACTGTTTGATAACGATTTTTATCTTTTAATTTTTCATGAATATAAGGTGGTAGTGGCATTTCTCCTAATCTAGATAAAACTTCATATAAAATTCCATCGTATTTTAATTTAAATGTTCTAATACCTTCTTCTAATTCATTAGTACAAATAGCCTCTATATCATGATTTCCAAAGGAAATTTTTGTTCCAATTTTAACTCTTTTAGCTGGTTTAACCAAACATTCCCATTCGTCTTTAGCAATTTCTTTTAACATCAATAATTCAATATGAGCATTCGTATCTTCTTTTATTCCATATAGTCTAGCTGGAATAACTTTCGTATCGTTTAAAACTAAAATATCATTTTCATTTAACATATCGACAATATTGTAAAAATGTTTATGTTCAATACTACCAGTTGCTTTATCTAAAACTAATAATTTTGAATTGTCTCTTTTATCTAATGGCGTTTGCGCAATTAAATGTTCTGGTAGAGCAAAATTAAAATCTTCTGTTTTCATAATACATATTCCTCTCAAAATTTCTTTAAATAAAATAATTTAGTTTTTAAACATTGGAATTTTTAAATGTTCATAGGCTTTTTCAGTAACAACTCGACCTCTAGTAGTTCTTTTAAGTAAACCAATTTGTAACAAATAAGGTTCATAGACATCTTCAATTGTCGTTTGTTCTTCACCAATACTTGACGCAATTGCTTCAATTCCAACTGGTCCGCCGTTAAAACGCTCGATAATAGCTTTTAACAAATTGTAATCAGTGTCATCAAGGCCTAAACTGTCTACTTTTAACTTATCTAATGCCATTTTACAAATTTTTAAATCAATCACACCATTGCCAATAACAAGAGCAAAATCTCGAACACGTCTAAATAGACGATTAGCAATACGAGGTGTTCCACGACTACGTGTAGCAAGTTCCACAGCCGCTTTATCATCTATTTCACAATTTAATACTCTACTAGTCCTTTTTACAATATTAGTTAATTCTTCAACAGTGTAATATTGTAATTTGGAAATAATTCCAAAACGATCACGTAACGGACTAGTCAAATCACCAGCACGAGTAGTTGCCCCTACTAACGTAAAAGGTGGAAGATCTATTTTAATACTACGACTATTAGAATCAGCACCAATCACTATTTCTAAAGAAAAATCTTCCATGGCTGAATATAATACTTCTTCAATAAATCTTGGAATACGATGAATTTCATCAATGAATAACACATCACCTGCTTCTAGATTAGATAAGATAGCAGCCAAATCGCCAGTTTTTTCAATAGCGGGTCCACTAGCCGTTTTAATGTTAGTTCCAAGTTCATTCGCAATTATATAAGCTAAAGTAGTTTTGCCTAGTCCAGGTGGGCCATATAATAACACATGATCTAAGG
>CANROQ010000143.1 GCA_947632295.1 uncultured Bacilli bacterium | reverse complement strand
GAGACATTTTCGTAAAATTCATGAAATATTTATACAATTTGATTAAATTTGTTGTAAAAAACCGAAACTCAAAAAAAATTATTATATTATTATTAACTAAAAAATGATATAATTAAATTATAAAAGTAGGTGACTATTATGTACGATATAATTATTATAGGTGCAGGTCCAGCAGGACTTACGAGTGCCCTTTATGCTTTAAGAGCCAATAAAAAAATTTTAATTTTGGAGGCTAAAAATTATGGTGGCCAAATTTTAAATGCCAGTAATATTGAAAATTATCCAGGTATTTCTTCAATTTCTGGTTTTGATTTTGCGACCAATTTATATAACCAAGTAAAAAATTTAAATGGTGAGATAAAATATGAAACAGTTATAAGAATTGAAGAAGATAAAACTGTTATTACCAATAAAGATAAATATAAAGGTAAAGCAGTTATTATAGCAACTGGCGTAACATCTAGAAAGTTAAATCTTCCTAATGAAACAAAATTTGTTGGAAAAGGAGTATCATATTGTGCTACTTGTGATGGCAATTTTTTCAAAAATAAAATTATAGCTGTAAATGGTGGCGGTAACACTGCTTTGGAAGATGCTTTATACTTGTCTTCGATAGCTTCTAAAGTATATTTAATTCATCGTAGAGAAGAGTTTAGAGGAGAGGCTAAATATTTAGATGAATTAAAAAAGAAAGATAATATTGAATTTATATTGAATTCAAATATAGTATCATTAAATGGTGATGAAAATTTAGAATCAATTACACTTGAAGATGTAAACAATAATCGAAAAGAAATAAAAATTGCTGGTTTATTTATTGCAATTGGGCAAGAACCTAAAAATGCAATTTTTACAAATGTAGTTGATTTAGATTCTAAAGGTTATATCATTTCTAACGATGGTGTACATACTAAATTACCAGGTATTTATGTTGCTGGTGATGCTCGTGTAAAAATTTTAAGACAATTAACAACTGCTGTTAGTGATGGTAGTATTGCCGCAACAATTGCGATTAAAGAAAATAAAATGTGATTTATTACAAATGTTTTAATAAAATAAATGTTATTAACGATAAAGCAATTATAAATGAAATAGTGATTTGCTAATACATAAAAAAAGTGTTATAATTTATAATTGTATAGATTTTTATTTAGATAAGAGGGAAGTAAATGGCTAGTAAGAAAAAAAATAAACAAATAAAACCAAAAACAAAGAAGGCAATATGTATATTAAGTGCAATTTTATTTTTTGTTTTTTTATTTATATCTTTGTTATTAATGATAAACATATTTAAATTAAATATGTTACCTTTTAAAATTGTATTACCAATTATGTTAGTTGATATTACTCTTATAGTTTTGTTTGCAATTTTTAGTTTAAAGCAAAAAATAAAATGGAAGATTAAAGTCGTATGTGATATTTTTATGGTTATTTTATCAATATGCTTATTTTTTGCTAATCACTATATTGATAGAACGATTTCCTTTTTTAAAACAGTTACCGATAATAATTATGAAGTTGAAAATTATTATGTATTAGTTTTAAAAGATAGTAAATTAAAAAATAAAGATGATTTACTAGATAAAAAGGTTGGTTTTGTTGATAAATTGGGAACTACTAATGAGGCTTTAGATAAATTAAAAGAAGAAGTCACATTTGAAAATGTTAACATTAAAAGCATTTTTGAACTTGGAAATGCTTTATTAGATAAAGATGTTGATGCAATATTAATGGCTGATTATCATAAAGCAATTTTAGATGAACAAATCGAAAAGTTTGATTCGCAAGTAAGAATACTATATCAATTTACAATTAAAAAAGAAACACAAGTAGAATCGACTTCAGTAGATATAACTAAAGATGCTTTTAATATTTATTTAAGCGGAATTGATACTTATGGTGATATTGATTCGATTGCACGTAGTGATGTTAATATGGTGATTACGGTAAATCCAACGACTCATCAAATTTTGCTTACTTCAATTCCTAGAGATTATTACGTTGAATTATCTTGTTATAATGCTAAAGATAAATTAACGCATGCTGGTATGTATGGCATTGATTGTTCGATTGGAACTATTGAAAATTTTTTAGATGTTGATATTAATTACTATGCTCGTGTTAATTTTTCTTCAGTAATTAATTTAGTTGATGTTTTAGGTGGCATTAATGTTTATTCTGAATTTACGTTTAATACCTATGGTTATCAATTTTATAAAGGTTATAATAATGTAAATGGCGCATATGCTTTAGCTTTTTCACGTGCTCGTTATAATTTTGAAGATGGTGATAGACAGCGTATAAAAAATCAACAAGCAGTAATAAGGGCTATCGTAGATAAATTATTAAGTCCAGCTATTTTAAGTAAATATACTGATATTTTAGAGGCTTTAAAAAATTCTTTTCAAACGAATTTAAGTGTATCTGAAATTCAAAAATTAGCTAAATATCAAATTGATAAAATGCCAAAGTGGGAAATTTCATCGATTAGTTTAAATGGTAGTGATTCAGAAAATTATACTTATAGTTTTGGTTCGCAATTGTTATATGTTATGGAACCTGACATTTCGACAGTTACTTATGCTCATGAAATGATTGATAAAATTATTAATGGTGAAGAAACTGATTTAAATTCTACAACTACAAATCCACAATCAACTAATTCTAATGTACCAGTAACTCCACCTACAACTACAACAACGACAACAACCACCACAACTATGACAACTACAAGACCAAATAATCATGATAATAATTCTTCAAGTCAATTAGAAACTGATAATGGAGATAATTCTAATGATGTAGAAAATGATAAAAATGATGATTTTAATAATAACGAAGATGAAACTATTGATACTAATAATAATATTGATAATGATAATGACACTAATGAAAATGAAGAAACTAACGAATTAAATGAAAATAATGAAATTACTTCAACAAATTAATATTAAATTTTATAACTAAAGAAATTGAATGAAAATTCGATTTCTTTTTTTTTATAAAAAGAGTTGAAAAGGAGGTTGCACTATGTTATAAT
>CANROQ010000142.1 GCA_947632295.1 uncultured Bacilli bacterium | reverse complement strand
TAACTCTAGATGGTGGTATTAAAATAGAATTGGTAAGTGGTAAAATAGTTGAAAATTTTGTTAAAAAAAGACAATATTTATATCATACTTGCTATTCTACTGATAATATAGAAACCACTATTGATGAAATGATTAGTGATGGTGCCTATTTAGTCAAGGATCCAATTGAAGCCATCTTATTTAATAATGCCAAGGTAGCTTTTTTAATGTGCGATTTAGGTTTGATTGAATTATTGGAAGGTGATAATTAGTATGAATTTAACATCTTTGACTTTTTTGTTTTTTTGTGTAATTACTATTATTATTTATTTTATAGTACCCAAGAAAATACAATGGGTTATATTACTAATTTCAAGTATTATTTTTCTTTTTTATAAAAATTTTAATATCAATACTATTATTCAAGCCATAGTTGTGTTATTTACATCTTATTTTATTGGTTTATTGATTTATAAAAATCGCAATAGTAAAAAATCAAAAAAATTTTTAATTTTAGGTATTATTTTGATTTTAGCGCAACTAGTATATTTAAAATATATAAATTTATTTATAATAACAACAAATCATATTTTAAGTTTTATAAATTCACAATATGAAATTGAAATGACTAGTTCAAATAGTTTAATTGGTATTAGTTATTATTCATTAATAATGATTAGTTATTTAATTGATATTTATCGTGGCTCATGTAAACCACAAAAAAGTATTTTTAAATGTGCTCTATTTATGTCATATTTTCCAATATTGACATCTGGACCATTTATAAAATATGATCAAATGGAAAATCAATTATATTCTAAGCATAAATTTAATTATCATAACATGTGTAGTGGTCTAATAAGAATATTTTGGGGTCTTTTTAAAATTTTGGTTATATCGTTAAGAATTGGATATTTTGTGGACACTGTATATTCAAATATAAATAATTATAATGGTTTTTATATAGTTGTTGCAGTATTGTTATTTCCACTACAATTGTATACTAATTTTTCTGGTTCTATTGATATTATTCTTGGAATATCTGAAATTATTGGAATATCATTGCCAGAAAATTTCAAAACACCATTTTTTTCAAAAACTATAACGGAATTTTGGAGAAAATGGCATATTACCTTAGGCGCATGGCTTAGAGACTATGTTTTTTATCCATTATTAAAATCAAACTACATGCAATCACTAAATAAAACTATTTCTAACCATTTTGGCAAAAACATAGGCAAAAAAACATATTTATATTTATCTATGCTTATAATGTGGATCATAATAGGAATATGGCATGGTGGAGCATATACATATATTATAGGATCTGGTTTATTGCAATTTGTGTTTATGTTTTTTGAAGATTTATTTGAACCAATTGCGACAAAAATAAATAGTAAACTTGGTATCAAAACTGATGTTTTTAGTTATAAATTATATCAAGTTATTCGTACTTATCTTTTGTTTTCATTTTCAATGATATTTTTTAGGGCAACAAGTATTTCTAATGCTATAGATATAATAAAAAATATATTTGTCTATAATCTATGGATTTTGCTAGATAATGAATCTTTATATACTGCTGGTTTAGATATGTTAGATTTTAGAGTTTTGATAATAAGCTTATTAGTACTATTTATGGTTGAACGATTATCATGTAATGGCAGTGTTAGAGAAAAATTATTTAATCAAAATATTATTTTTAGATGGGGAATTATATATTTATTGGTTTTTTCAGTTATAATATTTGGTTGTTATGGTGTTGGATATGACCCAGCAGCATTTATATATGGACAAGTGTAGGGTTTGAAATTTATGAAAAAAATAATTAAAAGCGTTATATTTACTATAATTTTTGTAATTTTATGGCGTTTTGTTTTTGATATATTATGGTTGCCAAAAAATTCTATAACAAGTTTTTATAAAGAACCAAAGAATTCACTTGATATAGTTTATATAGGCGCTAGTAATGTATCGTCAGGATTTAATTCAGTGTTAGCTTATAATTTATATGGTTTTACAACTGGTATTCTAGCTGAAGGTGGTCAACCATTTGCAACGGTAAAATATTTAATCAAAGAATCACAAAAAAGACAAAACCCTAATTTGTATATCATTGACTTATTTATGCTTACACAAGAAGCTGATGCATTAAACAAAGGTGATTTTCGCAGTACTATAGATAGTATATCTTTTTCTAAAAATAGGTATGACACGATAAATGAAACATTAAGTTATACTAATATTGAAAAAAAAGATTATATTAATTATTATTTTAGTTTTTTGTTATATCATAATAGGTGGAAAAACATAAATATTGCTAATTTTTATAGACGACAAATATATAAGGGTTATTGGTATTATCAGTTATCCGATTCTCAATCTCAAGAACCATATATTTGGAAAAACGAAATAATTAAATTATCAAATAAAAATGAAAACATATTACGCAATTTAATAAATTATATAAAACAACAAAATTTGAATGTATTATTTGTCATCCCTAAAAGAGGGTATTGGTCACCAGGTCAAGAACAATTAAATGACGCAGTATCAATAATAAAAGAAGAAAATTTCGATATTATAAATTTTAACAATATTGATGATGATATAGATTTTACTACTGATTTTTATGATTATGATCATTTTAATATATATGGATCAACTAAATATACATTATATTTTTCTAAGTATTTAGATGAACATTATAATTTACTCAATCATAAAAATGAAAATAATTATTCGTCATGGCAAAAAATATATGAAATATTTGAGCAAGATTTTCAAAATGAAACAGGAATCACTATACAAGAGTATATAAAGGATTATTATAATAATATTAATTAACAGTGTTATTATTAAAATATCTAAATATATAATAAATAATTTGTTATAAAACATAGATGAGAAACATTAACAATAGATAGTAAAAATTAATAAAAATTTCTAGTGCATTTTCACTATTAAGGATTTAATGAACAATAGATAAAATATTAATAGAAAGGAATTAATCAATTGTTTGATGAAATATTTCTATCAAATTGATTATAAATAAAATAATGAAGCATGTATT
>CANROQ010000141.1 GCA_947632295.1 uncultured Bacilli bacterium | reverse complement strand
AAATTATCTGAAAAAGATATTAAAAACTTATTAATTTTCGATGAAAAATAAAACTACTTTGCGGTAGTTTTTATTTTAAAATAGTATTATCTAATATAGGTTTTATCATATCAAAAATTGAATTATAACCTACTTTAGATGGATGAATATCATTTATAATCGGCAAGAAATCTAAATTACTCTCATATAAATCATATATATCAACATATTTAATACCATATTTTTGTGATAAATAATTAACCTTAGTATTCATATAAGAAAAAGCACTATCATATCGTTTATTTCCATAATATGGATTATAATAACCAACGACAATTATATCTTCTTTACAGTATTGTCTAAGAAGACTAAATAGTTTATCAATATCTACTAATATTGTATCTAAATAATTATAAAAATTACCACTTGCATCTTCACTAGCCATAATACTAATAACATCATTTAAACCAACCGAAACTGTAAGTAAATCGGCTTTTATTAAAACATTTTTAAGTGTTCGTTCTTTATTATTTATAATTAGTTTTTTATTATCTTCAATATCACGAATTATATCTGTAGTACGATAATTATTATCAGCGAAATCTTTTATATACTCTCCAACCACATTTTTTTTCTTTAAATATTCATTAATATAATCAGTATAACTATATTCAATGTCGCTATCTGCTGTTACTCCTACCGTTAAAAAATCACCTAAAGCCACATAAGAAATTGATTTATCAAGTGTTGTCAAATAAATTAAAAATACTGCTAAAATAACAATTGAAAAAAATAAGGCTATTTTTAGTTTCATAGGATTATCACCTATTTAATTATATTGATTATAATCCTATTTATTCTAAAACCTTATTCTTCTTCTAAATAAATTTTAGCACCAACATTAGTTAATTTTAAAATTATATTTTCATAACCACGTAATATATGATCAACATCAGTAATAATTGTCTTACCACTAGCAACTAATCCGGCTAATACCATACAAGCGCCTGCTCTTAAATCTGTTGCAACAACTGTTGTCCCTATTAAATTAGAAGGACCATTAATTTTAATTTTTTGATTATTCACTATATTTATATTCGCACCCATCTTATTTAAATATTCAACATTTTTAAACCTATTTTCATAAATTGTTTCTTCTAAAGTAGAAATACCATTACATCTTAAAAGCAAAACAGTTAATGGTTGTTGTAAATCCGTTGGAAAACCCGGATAACCTAATGTTTTTATACGTGTTGAACGTAATTTATCACTTTTAGAAATAGTTATACTATTATCAGTTAAAAGATATTTACAACCTATCTCATTCAATTTAAATAATAAAGTTTCAATATGTTCAGGAATTATATTTTCTATTTTTAAATTATTTCCCATTAAAGCACCAGCAATTATATAAGTTCCGGCTTCAATTCGATCGGGAATAACTTCTGTAAAACCTTTATTTAACTTTGAAACGCCAATAATGCGAATTTCACTAGTACCGGCTCCACTTATTTTGGCACCCATGTTATTTAAAAAAGTTGCAACATTAACAATTTCAGGTTCTTTAGCAGCATTACGAATAATTGTCTCACCAATTGCTTTAACCGCAACTAACATCGTATTTATTGTTGCACCTACACTTGGCATATCTAAATAAATCATAGTACCTTGCAAAGTTTCTGCCGTTATTATAAATTTTTTATCATCTTCTATAACAGTTGCCCCTAAAGCCTTAAATGCTTTTAATGTTTGATCTATCGGTCTAGCACCTATTGAACAACCGCCTGGAAAATACATTTCAACATGCTTATATTTTCCTAATAATGCCGACATAAAATAATATGATGCCCTAAGTTTACTCGATATACTTTCAGGAATTTCCTTATTAGTTATATTTTTAGAATCTATTACCATTATTTTATCATGAAGACTAACTTTAGCACCTAAATATTCTAATATTTCATTTAAAGCATCGATATCAGAAATATTTGGAATATTATCTATCGTAACGATATCATCAGATAATAAAGCAGCTGGAACAAGTGCCACTGCACTATTTTTAGCGCCACTTATTTCAATTGTACCTGATAACTCATATCCTCCTTCAATTACAATTTTTTTCATAATACCTCCACATCACGAGAATAACTTCTTCTATATATAAAATGATTATTTTATAATTTGGTGCATATATAACAAGACACAAAAAATTTATAATTATTATGTAATAATTATATTATCTCGTGTAAAACAAGTTTAGCATAAATATTTAGACATTTCAACTTTATATGTAAAGTAAACCTATAATAATTAACACTATTCCACCTATCAATGTCGAAGCCTTACCAATTAACTGACTAATTTTTTTACCTAATATTAAGCCTAAATAAGTAAAAGAAAAACTACTAATTGAAAAAATTAACGCACATAACAAAAAATTATTGTTTATTGCATTTAAACCAATACCAACCGAAAAACTATCGATACTAACAGCAAGACCAAATAATAATAATTCAGGAAATGACATAAGTTTTAGATTTTCTTCATTTTTAAATGTTTCAATAACCATTTGTAGACCAATAAAACATAATACAATCGTTACAATTACATTTGGATTTATTGGAAAAAATTTTAAAATAGCATTACCAATAAATAGACCTATTAAAGGCATGACAAAATGATAAATGCCAACAATAATAGATAATTTATTTATACTTTTTTTTGATAAATCTAATGTTCCATAAGCAAGTGATAATGAAAATGCATCCATGCTAAGACTAACAGCGATTACTAAAACTATTAAAAATGACATAAAAAAACCTCCTATAAAATTTTATTTATAGAAGATTATTATATTACTAATTTTGATACTTTTTTAAAATCTCACCAACTAATGTTGTATATTCAACTTCAGTAGATTCTTCCGCTTCTAATAAACAAAGTGGTGGAAATAATACACACCACCAATTATCACCTTTTCCATCTCCTAAAGTTATTAATAAAGATTCATAATAACCTTCATCGTAAGTTACACCACGATATATTTTTTCAGGAAAATAATTATAACCAAAATTTATTTTATATGGTA
>CANROQ010000140.1 GCA_947632295.1 uncultured Bacilli bacterium | reverse complement strand
CTCTTTTTCTTTGTTATTTTATTTAAATATAAATCAGTCGAGAACATATTTCAAACGCTCCTTTTTATATTTATTGAATAATTCATAATTTTGATTTTTTTTATCAAATAATCTATTTCCAATAATTACATAATCCATATCAGTTAACATAAAACAGTTAAAAGCAGCAATTTCATCATTTACAATAGGTTCTCCACGTACATTAAATGATGTATTTATTAATACACTGCAATCTGTTAATTTTTTATATTCACTTATTAAATTATATATAAATTCATTATTATTTTTATTAATAGTTTGCACACGTGCGGAATAATCTATATGTGTAACTGCTGGAATATCGGATCTTTTTTGTTTTAAAAGTTTTAAGCCTGTTAAACTGTTATCTTGGGATATTTGCTTAGATTTTTTTATTTTATAAGTACATAACATATATGGAGAAGTATCTTTCATATCAAAATATTTATTTTTATCTTCTTCTAAAACTATAGGTGCAAATGGTCGAAAGCTTTCACGAAATTTGATTTTTAAATTTAATTTTTCTTGCATTTCTATATCTCTTGCATCAGCTAGTATACTTCTATTTCCTAATGCTCTAGGTCCAAATTCCATTCTACCTCTAACAACTCCTACTACATTCTTTTCTTCTAATAATTTTGCTACCTTCTTAATTAAAATTTTTTCATCTAATATTTCAAAGACAGCACCTCTTTTTATTAGTTTTTCATTAATATCATTAGATTGTAAATCTATATTTGGTCCTAGATAGCAACCTTGCATTTGATTTTGCACATCATCGTTTCTTTCTTTATTTAAAATTTCATGCCAAATTAAATAGGCAGCACCTAAAGATCCACCAGCATCTCCACTTGCTGGTTGTACCCAAATATTTTTAAATTTTGAATGTTCTTTTAGATAACCTATTGTGGAAACATTATGCGCTACACCACCAGCTAACACCAAATTATCTAATTTTGTTTCATTATATATGGTGTCACATATTTTTATCATTATTTCATTGATGACAACTTGGATACTAGCAGCAATATCCATTTCTTTTTGTGTTATTTCACTTTCTGGTTTTCTAGCTTTACCATTAAATAATTTACAAAAATTTTTATTGATAGTTTTTAATCCTTTTGTATAATTAAAATATTTCATATTTAATTTAATAGAACCATCATCATATATTTTTACTAATTCATTTTTAATCTTATCGACATAAATTGGTTTGCCATAAGGTGCTAGTCCCATCATTTTATATTCGCCGCTATTGATTTTAAAACCGGTATAGTAGGTAAATGCTGAATATAGTAAACCAATTGAATTAGGAAAATGAATTTCTTTTTTTATAGTAATTTTATTATTTTTACCATATCCATAGGATGTTGTAGCATACTCACCTACACCATCTACAACTAAAATAGCAGCTTCATTAAAAGGAGAAGGATAAAAAGCACTTGCAGCATGAGATAGATGATGTTCAAAAAAATATATTTTTTTCTTTATTCCCAATTCTTGTAATATTTGAGATTCTAGCCAAATCTTTTTTGTCAACCACTCTGGTAAAAAATTTAAATAATTAATAATATTAAAAGGTGCATTTTGACTATAGTTTTTTAAAATTCTAGAAAATTTCATAATATGATTTTCATAAAAAGCAATATAGTTTACATCTTCTATTTTTATATGTGCTTCATTTAAACAATAATTAATAGCATTTTTTGGAAATTTTGCATCTCCTTTAATTCTAGTAAATCGTTCCTCTTCAGCAGCAGCAACAATTTTGCCATCAATTATTAAACTAGCAGCTGAATTATGATAATATGCTGAAATTCCTAATATAATAATACTTTTCATATTTTTCCCTTCATAATCACTCTCATAGATTTTTTGATTATTTCTATGTTGGATTTTTCCTTTCTATAATAATTTTTATTTTTTCTATTTTGTGAATTTAATAGTTATGGCGGAACTATCTCCATTTTTAATATCAATATGAAGATTTATAGAAGTTACCTGATTATAATTAACATTCCATATATTGTCATTATTTGAAGTAACATGATGCATTTTTTGATCATCATATCCTAATTCCTTGTTTATTTTATTTATATATATATCAATGTTATTAATATTATCTCCACTTATTTCAATATTTTTTAAATCAACTGGATACATGAAATTTAACTTTATATATTTTTCATTAATTGGCATATATAAAAATGAATTTTTACTATTAATACTTGGATAATTGAATGTGTAAGTATCAACATTTATTTTTTGCAAATTGATATTTCGTGGCATCGGATCGTTTATTATAATATCATTCATTCTAATATCTGTTTTTTCCCCTAACACTTCTTGATAATTATTTTCTAAAATTTCCAATACCTTGCGGGCGGAAAATTCAGTAGTTTTAGTTCCCGGATGCCCATTCGATGGATTAATTTTATATATATTTGGATCGTAATCACCTGTTTCAAGTTTATAATCAGGCAATAAATCATAAAATTGAATTTTTTGTTCATCAAATTGTTTTTTTATATTAGCAAAATATTGTTCATGTTCTTTTGAAGTATAAAAAGGAATATTTACAAAAAAATAAGGTATATTAGTATAATTGTCTAAATATTGTTTTAAAGGTTTTAATACATTTTCTACATATTTTTCTATAAATAATTCACTATTTATATTTTTTTCATGCTGATAATATGACATTCCAAAGTTTGATTTAATATTAGCATATTTATCTGTCAATAAATTGTTAATTTTATTATATAAATTTGGACATAAAAATTTAAAAAAAGAATTAATTACATTAGGTAAAATATGACTCAAAGCTTTATCATAAATTATATTATTTTCAAGCCAAATTTTATTATCATCATATGGTGTTTGCCAAGCTTCCGTATCATTAATAACATACGAAAATACAATTAAATCTGGCTTTATTTTTTCCAAAATATTTGAATGTACTAACATAAAATACTCCTGATAAGTATTATATCCAGTTAATCCAGCAGCCATTACTTCTACATCGTTATAACCATTTTCTAATAACTTATTG
>CANROQ010000139.1 GCA_947632295.1 uncultured Bacilli bacterium | reverse complement strand
TTTGAGCATTCTTTTTTAGTTTACTTTTTTTCAAAATATTTGCTGACTAAAGTTTCTAATGTGCTTTCATCAGAAGCACCAATTTGATAATCGACAATTTCACCATTTTTTACAAGTAATGTAGAAGGTGTTAGTCCAAGAGCAGTATCATTACTTGTGAAGAAATCATTATTTAATTCAATTATTTTATTAGCGCCATCTTGATCAAGATTAGAAATATTCAAATATAATGTTTGAAAGTCATATTTTTCTTGAACTGATGTTAATACTGGAACAAATTTATGACAAAATCCACATTCAGGACTACCTATATAAATTAGTTGAGTAGTATCACCATTATAAGCATCAATAAATTCATCAACATTAATTTCTTTAAAACTACTTACATCATATTCCTCTGGAATCGATTCATCAGTTGTATTGCTTGTATTTGAATTATTATCGGAACTTCCATTACTATTACCTTTTACTGCAAAGATAATAATATTTAAAGCTAGTAGAGCAATAATAACATATAAACAAATTAAAATTTTATTAAAAATTGGCGTATTGTCATAAGTTATTGTTTCTCTAATAATTGAATTATTATCTAAATTATCTAATTTAGTATTTACTTCTTTTTTCATATTATTTAACCTCCTAATCAATTTTAACATAACTAATCTAATGTTTTCAATGATAATATTGATTATTTCATAAAAATTTCATTTTTCATCATTAATAATCAAGAATTTAGTAAAAAAATAATGAAATAATTGCTATTTTATGGTATTATATATTTGTTACAAAATGGAGGAACTATAAATGAAAAAATCATTTATTATAGGGCTTTTGGCTTTAAGTTTTATATTTAATGGCTGTGGTTGTAGCCAAGATAAAATAGTTGTTGAAAATGATAATCTAGATAAACAAGAAGAACAAATCGAAAATAATGTGGATAATGAACAAAATAATAATATTAATGAACCTATAACGGAAGATTATTTTATCGAAATTGGGGCATTGGATTTTCAAAATAAAATTAATAGTAATGATACCTATATTTTCTTTGTTGGAAGAGATACTTGTCAGGCTTGTAGAAGTTTTAAACCGACAGCGATTGAATTTTCAAGTAAAGAAAAAATAAATATTTATTATGTTAATACAACAAATTTTGGTGATAATGATTGGAACATAATGAACGAAATTGCAAATATTTCATATATTCCAACTATTATAATTAGTAAAAATAATCAAATTATCTATAACGAATATGGAAGCAAAAGTTATGATGATTTAAAAAATATAGTAAAAAAATATATAAATGGTGATTAAAATGAATGAAAATATTATACAAGAAATTAGTAAAAATCTAAATATTAAAGTTACTCAAGTTGAAGCTGTTTTAAAATTATTACAAGAAGGAAATACCATTCCTTTTATCGCACGTTATCGTAAAGAAGCAACTGGTGCTTTAGATGAAGAGGTAATTCGTAGCATTAATGAGGTGTATGAATATCAAGTTAATTTGTTGAAGAGAAAAGAAGATGTTATTCGCTTAATTGATGAAAAAGGCTTACTAACCGACGAATTAAAAGCAAGTATTATGGCTGCTTCAAAATTAGTTGAAGTAGAAGACTTGTATCGTCCATTTAAAGAAAAAAAGAAAACGAAAGCAACGGAAGCAATCAAAAATGGATTAGAACCACTTGCCAAAATGTTGATGTCTTTTCCCATTAAAGGTAGTTTAGAAGAATTAGCAGTAAAGTTTTTAAACGAAAATGTTAAAACTGTTGATGAGGCAATTATGGGTGCTAAATACATTATTGCTGAATGGATTAGTGATAATGCGGCTTATCGTAAAAGCATTCGTAATTATTTTTATCATAATGGTATTTTAACAAGTAAGAAGAAAAAAAATGCCGTTGATGAGAATTCAATTTATGAAATGTATTATGATTATGCTGAACCCGTTAAAAAAGCTAAAGCGCATCGTATTTTAGCTGTTAATCGTGGCGAAAAAGAAGATGTGTTAACCGTTAAAATTGAAATTAATGAAGAAGATATAGTTTCCTATTTAGAAGGTAAAATTATTAAAAATAAAGAATCTTTTGTTTATGATAGTATTATGGATGCGATACGTGATAGTTTAAAACGTTTAATTTTACCAAGTATTGAAAGAGAAGTTAGAAGTGAACTTAAAGATAATGGTGAAGTAGTAGCTATCGAAAATTTTGCTAAAAATGTTGAAAGTTTATTACTGACACCACCTATGAAAGATAAAGTTGTGTTAGGTTATGATCCAGCTTTTAGAACTGGTTGTAAATTAGCTGTCTTAGATCCAACTGGAAAAGTTTTAAATATTTCGGTTATTTATCCAACAGAACCACATAATAAAATTGAGGAAAGCAAAAAAATTGTTTTGGATTTAATCGAAAAATATAATGTTGATATCATTGCAATAGGAAATGGTACTGCTTCAAGAGAATCTGAGGCCTTTATTGCTGATTGTATTAAAGACGCTAAAAGAAAAGTAGAGTATGTTATTGTTAGTGAAGCTGGTGCTTCCGTTTATTCCGCATCTAAATTGGCTATTTCGGAATTTCCGGATTTAACAGTTGAAAAAAGAAGTGCTATAAGTATTGGGCGTAGATTACAGGATGCTTTATCGGAACTTGTTAAAATTGATCCTAAAAGTATTGGTGTTGGTTTATATCAACATGATGTTACAACTAAAAAATTAGATGAATCACTTGACTTTGTCGTAACGAAAGCTGTTAACCAAGTTGGTGTTAATGTCAATACTGCTTCTCCTTCACTATTAAAATATGTGTCTGGTATGAACAAAAAAGCCATTGATGAACTAATTAAATATCGTGATGATAATGGCAAAATTAAATCGCGTGATGAAATTAAAAAAATTAAAGGTATGACTGATAAAGTATTTGAACAATCTATCGGATTTATGCGTGTACTTGATGGGGTAAATCCATTGGATAAAACATCTATACATCCTGAAAAATATGCTGAAGTTTTGAAATTGTTAAAGTATTTAAATTTATCAGTCGATGATATTGGAACTGATAAATTACGTAATGCTTTAAAAGATATAAACATATCTGATTGC
>CANROQ010000138.1 GCA_947632295.1 uncultured Bacilli bacterium | reverse complement strand
ATAATAAAATAAAAAAAGAAGGACTATAATGAAAAAATTCATTTAGTCCTTTTTCAAATCGTAAACTTTTACTTTTTGTTTATTTTTTTGCTCACTAAAGAAGATTTGATAGAAATTACTTAATTGTTCTTGGTTGCCAAATATAAAACATTTTTTAGCAATATAATAAAGATACAATATTTCATTATCTTTGGTGTTATTTTTATTTCTTAATATGGCAATTGCAAGGTCGTTGGCTTCTACCCATTCTGCCGCATTTTTATTGATAAGACTTCCTATATATTCTTGAACATTATTGGAATGAAAATTTACTTTTAAGTGTGTAACCGTAAAATTATTATTATTTTCCGTACTTGCTATAAGAGAGTATTCCAAATTTTCAAATATTATTTTATCATTTTCTTTTTTTATCGACATAGAAAATTCCTTTCTTAAAAAATGTATTATAACAAAATTATGTTGCTGTTAAATACAATTTATTGTATTCAAAATTAACTTTTTTTGCTTATATTATTGACACATAGTAAAAAAATTTCTTTTTATTAGTGTTGCAAAACGAACAAATATTTGCTAATATATAATTGTTAAAAAAATGTCAAAAAAGTATAAATTGTGTTATAATATTTTTCATCTTTGTTTTAAAATATTTATGGAAAGTAGTGAAATTATGGATAAAATTATTGTAAAAGGTGCTAGAGAAAATAATTTAAAAAATATTAATATTGAATTACCTAAAAATAAATTAATAGTTATGACAGGAGTTAGTGGAAGCGGAAAAAGTAGTTTGGCTTTTGATACAATTTATGCCGAAGGTCAAAGACGTTATGTTGAAAGTTTGAGTGCTTATGCTAGACAATTTTTAGGTGGTACTGATAAGCCTGATGTCGATTCGATTGAAGGACTTAGTCCAGCAATTAGTATCGATCAAAAAACAACGAATAAAAATCCTCGTAGTACAGTAGGTACAGTAACAGAAATATATGATTATCTTCGTCTTTTGTATGCACGAATAGGTATACCTTATTGTCCAAATCATCATAAACCAATTACTAGTCAAAGTATCGAAGAGATGACTATTCAAGTTATGAATTTAGAAGTTGGTACCAAAATTCGTATTTTATCGCCAGTTATTCATGGTGAAAAGGGAACTTTTAAAGATTTAATTGATGGTTTTAGAAAAGATGGTTATGTTCGAATTTTAGTCGATGGTGAAGAATTTGATTTATCACAAGAATTTGAATTATCTAAGACCAAAAAACATAATATCGAAGTCGTTATCGATCGTTTAATTATTAAACCAGAGATACGAAGCCGATTATATGAATCGATTGAAACGGCTTGTAAATTATCACATGGTAAAGTTTTAGTTAATGTTATCGGTGGCGAAGATTTTTTAATGAGTGAGAAATATGCTTGCCCTGATTGTGATTTTTCACTACCAGAATTAGAGCCTAGAATATTTTCATTTAATGCTCCATATGGTGCTTGCCCTGATTGTAAAGGACTTGGTATAAAATATAAGATTGACGAAGACTTAGTTATACCAAACCGTGATTTAAGTATTAATGGTGGGGCAATAGTCGCTGTTAATACTGATGAATCAAATAATATTACAAATACCGAAATAACTACGGTTGCTAAATTTTATGGTATTGATTTAGATAAACCAGTTAAAGATTTAAAAAGAGAAGAACTAGATATTATTTTATATGGTTCTAAAGATATTTTAGAATTTAATTATTCTTCTAAAACAGGTAATAAAAGAACTAAAAAAGATTATTTTGAAGGAATTATTACTAATTTAGAAAGACGTTATATCGAAACTAAAAGTTCTTGGATTAGAGAATGGATCGAACAATATATGACTGAACTAGAATGTCCAACTTGTCATGGTGCTCGTCTTGATTCTTCAGTTTTATCAGTACTTATTGGTGGAAAAAATATCTATGAGTTAACTAAATTAAGTATTAGAGAAATATATGAATTTTTTAAAAAATTAAAATTAACGAAACAACAAAAAGATATTTCTGAGTTGATTATAAAAGAAATTAATTCACGTTTAGAATTTTTAATTAATGTGGGAATTGAATATTTAACCTTAAGTCGTAGTGCCGGAACATTGAGTGGTGGCGAAGCACAACGAATTCGTCTTGCTACCCAAATAGGTTCGCGATTAACTGGTGTATTATATGTTTTAGATGAACCTAGTATTGGATTACATCAACGTGATAATCAACGTTTGATTAATTCGATGTTAGAAATGCGTGATTTAGGTAATACTTTAATTGTAGTTGAACATGATACCGATACGATGAAGGCTTGTGATTATTTAGTAGATATTGGCCCTAAAGCCGGAATTCATGGTGGTGAGGTAGTCGCCTGTGGTACACCTGATGAAGTAATGAAAAATCCTAATAGTTTAACAGGACAATACTTAAGTGGTAAATTAAAAATCGAAGTTCCACAAAATAGAAGAAAAGGTAATAAAAAATATTTAGAAATAAAAGGTGCTTGTGAAAATAATTTAAAAAACATTAATGTTAAATTTCCTCTTGGAACATTTATTTGTGTAACAGGTGTCAGTGGTAGTGGTAAAAGTAGTTTAATTAATGAAATTTTATATAAGGCTGTTGCTAATAATTTATATCGTACAAAATTAAAACCTGGTAAATTTAAAACCATTAAAGGTTTAGAAAATATTGACAAAGTCATCGATATCTCACAAGCGCCAATTGGTCGAACTCCAAGAAGTAATCCAGCAACTTATACTGGTGTTTTTGATGATATTCGTGATGTATTTACAGAAACTAAAGAAGCCAAACTACGTGGTTATGACAAAAGTAGATTTTCTTTTAATGTTAAAGGTGGACGATGTGAAGCCTGTTGGGGCGATGGTGTAAAAAAAATCGAAATGCATTTTTTGCCAGATGTTTATGTACCATGTGAAGTATGTGGTGGTACACGTTATAACAGTGAAACTTTGGAGGTAAAATATAAAGGTAAAAATATTTATGATGTATTAGAAATGCGTGTTGAGGAAGCCTTAGAATTTTTTGAAAACATACCGAAAGTTAAAAATAAATTGCAAATGCTTATGGATGTTGGTCTTT
>CANROQ010000137.1 GCA_947632295.1 uncultured Bacilli bacterium | reverse complement strand
CTATAAGTATTGGATTATTTTTGTTTGAAAGGCAACCTGATTATAGTATAACTACTAAAGAATATTATTTTGAAAATCAAAATATAAATGAGCAATTATTTGTTGATGAACACCATTTTTCTAAAGAATATACAAACATGTTATTTCCTAATCAAATAAGAGAACATAGTGGAATACCTTATAGAATGATGAGTTTAGAAAGTATTTATAATTCAAAGAAAAATTCTAGACCAAAAGATAGATATGATGCACAAATAATAAAAAATAATGTAGATATGATGATTGATTACAAACTTGACGTAGAAAAAAGAAATAACATCGACATCAATCATAAACCTACAAATAAATCAATAATACAAACTATTGAACAATTAATACAAGAACAACAAAGTGTTGAAATACCTATGAAAAAAGCATAAAAATATTATAGATAAATATACTTTTAGTTAAATAGTTATTTATATTTAAAAGTTTTAATTTTTATTTGGTTTTAAGGAAAAAAGAAAATACAATAGTTTTGTTCTATTGTATTTTTTATTTTATTTATATTTATGTTGCTTATTTTCTACTTGTAATATACTATAATTGTTTAATAGTTCATGAACGCTCGAATAATCTATTTTATTGTAATTAGTTGTTTTTCTTATTATACCTGTTATTCCATTAAAGGAATCCATATTTGAATAATATTTTGGGTAAAATTCTCTTTCCATTATATTTGAAATATTTAAATATAATTCAGCTGCTTCTTTATCTATTGTATTTTCTAAAAACATATAAATTTGTTTTTCTGAATTTATAAAAGCGATTTGATTTAGTATTTCCTCACCATAAATTTGTTGTAATTCAAAGGCAATTTGAATCTCTTTAGGATAAGCACAACCATTTGTTCTAAAATTTTTTTCTAACGCTAATTTTCTTGTTAATAATTCATTAATGCCTTCTTTTAATGCCGTTGCACCACCACTACCGCAAAAATGCATAGTTTCATGTAAAAGCAAATCTTCATAATATCCTTCTACATTAGTTCCTGTAATAAAGACATGATAAATATAATCGCTAAATGTGTTATCATTATTAATTAAATTTTCTTGATTATAACTTTGATGATTTTTATTTATACCATATCCTGGTATTTTACTCATAAAATTTAACACTTTATCAGCACATAATGGCATTTTTATTTCACTTGCATTAGCACAAGCATTGATTGAACCATAATCATATATTTTAATAATTTTAGCAAAATCGCTAATATTATTTAATACATCTAATCTTGCCTGTGGTATATATTTACCATATTTTTCGATTATTGCGGCAATATATTGCTCTAAATGAATTGATAAATTATGTTGAATCCTATTTTTATCCTGATTCATAATTAGCCTCCTTTTAATCACTTAATATTTATTACAATTCTATAATAGCACATTTTCATAATAATATTTATAAATTTAAGAAATTAAACAATATTTTATAAATAACTTATTTATGTTATAATTAAGAAGAAATAAAACTATAATATTTACCAAAACTGAAGGGGAATATAATTAATGAATAATAATTCAATGGAATAACTTGTTTACAATCAATTTTTAAAAGACCTAGTATATGAAGAAAATGGCAAACAATATATTAATGAAAGCGAACTAGATCAATTAATTAGTATTTACGCACAAAATTTTACAAAAAAGAGGTATTAATATAAAACCAAAATTAACTACTAAAGAAGATAGACCATCTCTAGTTAAAAATCATGAATATGGTAATATTATTGATACCGATTTAGAAAAATTTGATTCGCCTGCATTTACTAATGAAATTGGTGAGGTTGATTATTATAAATTACAGGAATTTTTAGATAATGAATTTTTACCTAATAATTTAACAATTATAAAAGAAAAAGCAAATCAACAAAATTTTGAAAATGATATAATGAACGCTATAAAAGAGTTTGAATTTAAAATTCAAGGTAACAAAATTGCTAAATTACGCTTGAGTGAATTAGAAGAAGAATTTGTAATGGATTATCTAAAACAATTACATATAACTGTTTGTGGAATTGATGAAAGTCTTGAAGAATTTGAAAATTACAATTATATAACTACAAATAAAAATAGAAAATTAAATCAACCACCTGCAATTTCTAAAGAAGAAACTAAAAAGTTATTAATTGAATATGAAAATAGTTTAGATAGAAATCAAAAAATAATATTGAGAAATAAAATCATTGAAGGTAATTATGCTTTAATTAACTGGGTAATATATAAATGGTATAGGAATTTTGAAATAGATAAACACATTTTAGAAAGTTATGCTGTAGAAGGACTTATTAATGCGATTGAAAGATATAATTCTAAAATTGGTGATTTTCAACTTATGCAGTAATTTGGATTAGAGCAAAAATACAACGCGGAATTCCTGTTGAAAAGAGTTATAACCACATCAAAATAAATTATTAAAAAAATATGAGCAAATAGTCAAATATAACGTAGAACATGGCAAAATTTATGAAAATAAAAGCGATGAAGTAAGAGATATTGTCGATACTTTAATAAAAATGGGTGCAATTCCTAAATATGAAAAAAATGTATATACAAATTTATTTCTAATGAATAATGCCGAAAACTTAAATGAAATTATTTTAAATAATCCTAATGAATTAATTGATTCCGATATAAATGAAAACAAAATTTTTTCCCAAGCAACATTTTCTCTTTTTAAAGACATTCTCGATAATGCTTTAAACAAATTAAGACCAATAGAACAAGCAATTATTAGATATAGATTTGGATTTGATGATGGTGAGGTAAAAACACTTGAAGAGACTGCTCAAAAATTCCATGCAACGAAAGAAGATATTCGTATTGTTGAAACTCGTGCATTAAGAAAATTAAGAGGTTATAAAACTAGAAACCAATTAGTAGATTATGTAGGTGAATATGTAGAACCTGATACAAAAGATTATTATGAAGGTAGAAATAAATAAACAATAATTTATAGTAAAATTATAAAAATACTCTAGCAATATGAACTAGAGTATTTTTGATTACTTATTAATTTTATCGGAAAAAGAATTATCAACTAATTTATCATAAGGTACTTTTTTAGTTAATTCACCTGAT
>CANROQ010000136.1 GCA_947632295.1 uncultured Bacilli bacterium | reverse complement strand
AATAATTTAACGAAACAAAAATATGTTTTTTTCTTGAATGATTTAAGTTATACATTAAGAGGAATTAATAATAATAAGCTTGAATATTTAAAATATAAATATGATATCAAGGAACATTTTAATCAAAGTATCAGTTTAGAATGCGAAAGAATGCTAGAAAATGTTTATACGAACGATAAACGTAAAATTATTGATGATATAATAATTACAGTTGATGGAGTTGATGCTCATGAAATTGATGATGCATTGTCAATAAAAAAATTAGAAAATGGGAATTTTTTATTGGGTGTACATATTGCCGATCCTTTATTTTATATAAACAATAATAGTGTTATTTATGATGAGGCTAAAAGAAGAACGACATCTATTTACTTATCTAATTTAACGGTTTCGATGTTTCCAAGTGAATTATCTAGTAATTCAGCCAATTTATTAGAAAGAAAAATGCGACCTGCTACTTCATATTATTATGAAATAAGTAATAATGGTGATGTTGTTGATTATAAATTTTATAAATCTTATGTAAATGTTTATAAAAATATTACTTATGATAAATTTAATTCTATTTTAGTCAATGGTTGTGATGATATTGAAATGTGTAAAATGATTGAAGATTTGACGGAATTAGAACCGATATTAGCAAAAAAATATAATATAGATCCTTATTATGAAAAAATAAATCGAAGTGATGCGAATATAACGGATACTAATATTGTTGGTGATTCAATAGCCGAAAAAGTGGTCGAAAGCGCAATGATTTTTAATAATTATATGATTGCTCAATATTTTAATCAAAATAAACTACCATTTATTTATCGAATTCATGCGATGGATAAAGATACTTTAAAACGTATTTCACAATTTTCTGAAAGTATTAAATTAGATGGTTCAGAATTAGAATATTTAAAATATATTGAGTTTATTAAAAATCTTTATCCAAAAGCAACTTATTCGACGATAAATCAAGGTCATTATGGACTAGGAATTTCTGCCTATACCCATATAACTAGTCCTCTTAGACGATTTGCTGATATTGTAGCTAGTGAATGTTTAAATAAGATGTATTTTAATTCTTTTGATGATAGTGATGTATATCAAATGGAAGATGAGATTAAAAAATCAGTTGAAGCCATTAATCAAAAAAGATTGTCAATTGAAATTTTTTCCGAAAAATATGAGAAAAATCTTCATTTAAATTAATATAATAGTATAGAAACTTAACCAAAATTTGACAAAATAAGCCTTTTTATGTTACAATCGTACTTGCCATTTGGGAAAGGTGAAAAATGATAATAAATAAATTAAATAAAAAAGCATTTATTTTAGTGTCGTTAATAATTATATATATAGCAATTTCAGTGGTTTATTCAAAATTATCTTTTTTTCAAAATGAGATTGTTTCGAGTGAAAAAGTGGCAGGTAATTTTGAAATTACAAATATAAATAATATTATATTTAATAAAGCACAAGAAATTATTGACAAAGTTGTTTATGATAATACCGTTGGTAAAATTGTATGGGATGGTTTAACAATGTCTGAACTTACTGATAAATTAAATCGTGTACTTAATTCAACTTTAGCAGGGACAGGTTCGATTTTTGCCGAACATTCTTTAGAATTAGGTATGGATCCTTATTTAGCAGTTGCGATTGTTTTGCAAGAAACTGGTTGTCAGTGGAATTGTAGTTATTTAGTTAATGCTTGTAACAATGTAGGAGGACAAAAGGGTAGTCCTAGTTGTAATGGAGGTTCTTATAAGGCTTATAATACTTTGGAAGAAGGAATTATTGGTTTTTTAGATAATCTATATTATAATTATTATGCTTATGGACTAACGACGGCTGTTGCGATGAATTCAAAATATGCGGAAAGTACAGCATGGTCCTATAATGTAAATGCTTATATCGAAAAAATAAAGGCTGCTTAAAGTCTTTTTTTGTTGTTTAGTGTCAATTGATTGTCGATATTAGTGTTATTTGTAAGTTATTATACTATTCAAGAGTAAAAATAAGCGTTATAATTAATTTAAGGCAAGTGGAGGATAGTTATTATGGAAAAAAATAAATTAAATTATAAATTAATTGATGTAGTTTTAACTTTATTGATTATTTTTTTAGTTATTAATACTTTTGGTTTTTGGGCTGGTATTTTAAAAAAGATATTTTCAATAATTTTGCCATTTTTGATTGCTTTTGCTGTTGCATATGCTTTATATCCATTTGTTGAAAAATTAAATAAGAAAAAGATACCTAAAGCCTTATCAGTATTTATTGTGGTTGCCGTTGTAGTTGGTTTTATCGCACTTATTATTGCGCTTTTAGTACCAATTATGATTTCCCAACTTTCGTCATTATTTAATTGGCTTATGGATTTTGTTTTAAAAATTTCTAGTGAATATAATGTTGATTTAAATGTTATTCAAGAATATATTGGTGATTTTAAAAGTGTAATTAACAATTATGGTTCATCAATTGGTAATTTTTCATTTGGCGTTATTATGCAGTCTGTAAATATTTTAACTATATTTATTATTTGTTTTATAACGAGTATTTATTTTTTAGCGGATATGGAAAAAATTCGTAAGAAAGTTAAAAGTTTTTTAAGAAGAAATCATAAAAAAACTTATCGCTATGTTGAAAGACTTGATCATGAGGTTAGTCAATATTTTGTTGGACTTCAAAAATATATCATTATTCAATTTATCGAGTATACAACTATTTTCTTCATTATAGGTCATCCATATTATTTATTACTTGGAATATTATGTTCTATTACAACAATTGTACCTTATTTTGGTGGTATTTTTGCGAATATTATTGCGGCTATTACAGCGTTCTTTGTTTCAAGTAAACTATTTATTTTAACTTTGATTGTAGCTTTTATTTGTCCAAATATCGATGGTTATATTATTTCTCCAAGAGTTTATGGAAAAACCAATAATGTCCCAGGTCTTTTAACGATATTTGCTGTTTTTGCAGGTGGCAAAATTGCTGGCGTATTAGGTATTATCATAGCTTTACCTGTTACGATAATTTTACTTGCGACTTATCGTTTTTATGAGGATGATATTGCTCAAAAATTAGATGATATTAAAAATAAGAAAAATGAATTAGAAACTGATTGAAT
>CANROQ010000135.1 GCA_947632295.1 uncultured Bacilli bacterium | reverse complement strand
ATTTAAATTTATCAGTCGATGATATTGGAACTGATAAATTACGTAATGCTTTAAAAGATATAAACATATCTGATTGCGATATAGATATCGATAAGTATACTTTTGAGGATATCAAAAAAGCCTTGATGCAACCAGGAAGAGATCCACGTGATGAATTTCCAAAACCAATTTTAAAAAGTGATGTATTACATGTTGAAGATTTAAAAATAGGTGATAAACTACAAGGCACAGTTCGAAATGTTGTCGACTTTGGACTTTTTATTGATATTGGACTACATAATGATGCGTTAGCACATATTTCTAAGTTAACGGATAAATATTTACGTCATCCTTCAGAATTATTTAGTGTTGGTGATATAGTTGATTGTTATGTAATTGGGATAGATACTAAAAAAGAAAAAGTGTCGTTATCTTTAATTGAAGAAAAATAGGGGAGATATTATGAAAATAAAAAAATTTGCACAATCATGTTTAATGATTGATTATAAAAATGTTCGTATTTTAGTAGATCCAGGTAGTGTTGATTATTTTGAGGGCCTTTTAGATTTATGGACTAGTATTAACATTATCGTTATTACTCATAAACATGCTGATCATTGCCATGCTGGTGTCGTTAGAAAAATTGTCGAACGTGATAATGCCGTTTTGTATACGACGCGTGAGGTTTTAAACGCTTATCCTGATTTGAAAGGTATTGTCATTAAAGCTGGTGATAAAATTAATTTTTCAAATAAATTTTCTATGACAATTACCAAAGCTGTTCATGGTTACTTACCTTTTATGAAAGATAATGAAATTAAAGAAAATATTGGTTTTATTATCGATGACTCTATTCATAAAATATATGTAACAGGTGATACTTTGTCTTTCAACAATGATTATAAATGTGATTATTTATTTATACCTTTTTCTAATCATGGAGTTACAACTGGCATTTATGATGGTTTAATGTTTGCTAAAGAAACAGGCGCTAAGACAATTATTCCGATGAATTTAGAAGATAAACAGTATTCTACTAATGTTAATGAATTGGTTGAAACTGCTGAAAAATTAAAGATGAATTTAAAAGTTATGAAAGCCAATGATGTACTGGAAATAGAAGATTTTTAATTATAAATGATTTGTCGAGATTGATAAATCATTTTTTTGAGAAATTTTTTTAAATGTTAACTGAATATTGACGAACATAATTTTGTGTGATATTATTTAATTATGAAGGATGGCGATATGATGAAAGTATCAAAAATAAAAAAATTACCAAGTGGTAAATATAATTTAGTATTGGATAATCATCAAAAATTTACAACTTATGATGAGGTAATTTTAAAAAATAATTTACTATATAATCCAAATATCGATAGTGAGGTTTTAAATAAATTAAATAAGGATACGAAACATTATGATATTTATAATAAAGTTTTAAAATTAATCAGTGTTAGACTTAGAAGCGAAAAAGAAATTAGTGACTATTTAATTAAAAATAGTATTGAGGTAGATGAACAACAGATAATCATTGATAAATTAAAAGATATTGGCCTAATTAATGATAAAAATTTTGCTAAAGCCTTTATTCAAGATAAAATTAATTTTAGTAATAGTGGTCCTTTTAAGATTAGATTAGAATTACAAAATTATAAGATTGATGAGGATATTATTGAAAGTGAATTAGATAATATTGATTCTAAAGTTTATTTAGATAAAATAAAAAAAATTATGGATAAAAAAATTAAAACAAATAAAAAATATTCTACATATATTTTAAAACAAAAAATTATGTCCGATTTACTTAATATGGGTTTTTATCGCGATGATATAAATATGTGTTTGAATGATATTTCGCTTACTGACGATAATTTAATTGCTGTTGCATATGATAAATTATATAAAAAATTATGTTTAAAATATGAAGGTAATGATTTATATAGAAAAATTAAAGAAAAATTATATCAAAAAGGTTTTTCTTTATCAGAAATAGACGATATTCTAAATCAAAAAATGACAAATTAAAAGAAGACTTGAGTCTTCTTTTAATTATTCGTAAGTTGCAACAGTATCATCATAAACTTTTTTCAAATCACTATCAATAATATTTAATTTATATTTTTTTCTTATTTCAACCCAATATTTAGCACTTAAATTTTGATCGCTTTGTAGTTTTTCATTTACTAAACTATCAAGAATGTCATCTTTAGTATCATCTAAACTTGGTCTTTCATTTTGACTAACTTTTAAAATAATATGATATCCATAAGAACTTTTTACTGGTTCACTTGTGTATTCATCATCTTGTAGATTATAAGCAGCTTCCCAAAATTCTGGAACAACACTATTTTCCCCAACTTTAGTGAAATCTTTAAGTAAACCACCTTCGTTAGCTGTTCCTGTATCATCAGAATTTTCTTTTGCTAATTCATCGAAATCAGCACCATCATTTAATTGATCAATTAAATCTTTAGCTTTATTTAGGGCTTCTTCTTCTTTTTCAGCAATTTCTTCTTCACTCATATCACTAGTAGTTTCAGGTTTGATTAAAATATGTTTAGCAGTCATTTCACCAAAAATATTTTCATCGTAGTATTCTTGAACTTCATCATCGCTAATTTGTTCTTTAGCGTAATTTTCTACAACTTTATCTTTCTTATATTGAAGAATTATTTCATCTAATAATTCATCTTCAGATTGATAACCAGCATCTTTCATAGCAGTTTCAAAATCCATTTGATATAATTCATATTGTTGCTTTAAACCTTCAAGTTCCTCATTAGCATATTCTTTAGCACTATCATCAGTTTCGATTTCTTTGTCGGCAATATAATTGTCAATCATATTAACTAAGAATGATGTTCCATAAGCATTTTTTAAATCATCATATAATTCGTTAGCTGAAAAACTTTTTCCATCTAATTCAGCAATAACTTCTTCACCATTTTCAAGTTTTGGTATTTGTCCACAGCCTGTTAATAATAAAACACAGGCAAATATACTTAATAATTTCTTTTTCATTATATTCTCCCTTCAAATTTTTTCATGATTTGCTTTTAAGCTTACATGAATATAATAACAAAAATAGAAAAAAAATACAATAATTAGTTGTAAGTATTCACATAATTTTCAAAATTCCATACAATAAT
>CANROQ010000134.1 GCA_947632295.1 uncultured Bacilli bacterium | reverse complement strand
TTATTTAAAGAATTAACAATATTTTATGTCATATATTTTATTAGGTGATAGGATGTTTCGATATAAAATAATTGTTTTTCTTTTTTTATTGATTGGTATTTTTGGTTTTAATTTTGTCGAGGCTCAAGAAAATACATTATCTTTACTAGGTCATATAATTTATGTCGATGCTGGACATGGTGGTTTGGACCCGGGAGCCATGTATAAAAATATCAAAGAAGCACCAATCAATTTAGAAATAAGCAAAAAGTTAGAAGAAGCATTAACTAAAAAAGGCGCAATTGTTTATATGACAAGGACTGATGATAATGATTTATCTATTCCTAATGCTTCTAATCATAAACGTAGTGATTTAAATCAGCGAATAAAGTTAATTAATGAATCTAATTGTTCACTTTATTTATCAATTCATTTAAATGCGGATGTGTCGGAATCATGGTCTGGGGCACAAGTTTTTTATGATGATGTTAATGCTGAAAATAAAATTTTAGCGCAATTTTTGCAAGCAGAATTTTCTACATCATTAAAATCAAAACGCAAAATTAAAGAAATTAGCAATTTATATTTGTATCGAAAAGTAACACGACCAGGTGTTTTAGTAGAGGTTGGTTTTTTAAGTAATGCTAATGAACGTTATCTACTGCGACAAGATAGTTATCAGCAAAAAATTGTCGATACAATTGTCAGTGGAGTTGTTAAATATTTAAATAGATAATTGTAAATGTAAAATAAGAAAAATTTTTATAAATTTAGTGTATTATTCTGTCGTTTTTTGTTGCTTTTATTTTTTGTTTCGTATAAAATAAAGTGTAAGGAGGAGTGTTTTTATGAAGAAGTTAATCAATCGATTATCATCGTTAGTGTTGGCAATTTCAATGGTAGTTAATATGTTTAGTCCTATAGCTGTTTTGGCAGTAGGTAATACTGAAAATAATTCTAATTCAACAACATTACCGATGGAAAAAATAGCAGCGAAAGGTAATATTGAAGTTGAAGCACATTTTGCTTTACCTTTTAGAAATCGTGAACAAAATAATATTGTATTTACGATTTATGATGCAGCAGGTAATAATGCTAAAATTGATTTGAATAAAGTCAATGAGCTACAAGATGGTTATTATGAGCAAAATATAGAATTAGGTAATCAAAATATTCGTGTTGTTGCAACTGAACGCGATAAAGATGCTTATTTGTTAAGTGGTGTTGATTACAATGAAAATGTTGTATATTTGAGTATTAATTTATATGCATTAGAGCAAGGTAATTATACTATCGAATTTAGTGGTAAGCATTTTGTTACTTATAAAGTTGATGTAAATCTTGAAAATTTTTCAAAGAGAATTAGTTTTTCTGATGAAAAAGGAATGTTTGAAATTGGTGATATAAATGGTGACTTAAAAGTTGATAGTCTAGATAGTAGTGCCATGTTATCAGCGATAGAAAATAATGATATAGCGTATGATTTAAATTTAGATGGTGTTGTAGATATTGCTGATTTAAATTATATTACAGCAATTATAAATGGTAATAAGGCTGACGCTAAAATAGAAAATACAAATGCTATTATAAATAGTGAAAATGTTTCTTTTGAAGTTTCTCAAGAAAATTTGGCTTCAGATAGTGCTAATATAAGTTCATTATTTACTGATGAAGGTGTCGTTAAATTAAAACAAGTTGGTGAAGAACCAGTTGAACTTGGCATTGATTTAAGTGGTAAAAATGACAAAGAAGCAGTTGAGATGAGTGAAATTAGAATTAAAGTTGGTGAAAATGCACCAAAGAAGATGAAATTACTTATTGAAACTGAAGATGGTAAAAAAATTGAAAAAGAAGTAGATGTTGAAGCGTCATTAAATAATGTAGAAGGAGTTCATACATTTACAGAAGAAGTTAATGAAGGAACTTTTAAAGTACAATTAGGTTCTCAAGTAGCAGTTAAAAAAGTAACGATTGTTATTACTGAATCTTCAAGTAATAATTTAGCTGAAATAGCTAAAGTTGAATTTTTAAATAATGTTAAAGTTGAAACAAAAGAACCTGATAATTTTTATACTCCTAAAAATATAAAGGTTGATACAAGTGTAAGTGAACAGTTAACTGTTACTTTTGATGATGTTGATAATGTAACAGGTTATGAGATTAAAGTTGAAGGTGCTAATATGGCAAAAGATGGAACTACCTTTCAAACAACTTATAATTCATTTACAGTTGAAGATTTAAAAAATTATACGGAATATACTATTTCTGTTCAATCAGTTAATCAAGAATGGCGTAGTGGTTGGGATAGTGTTAAAGCAACACCACAAGCAACTAGAAGACCACCTTCTGTTGACATGGTAGTGGCTAAAGCAACTTATTCTGGTATTGATTTTAGTTGGCAAGATATGGATGACACTATGTCTTATAATATTTACTATCGTCAAATTGGTACAAAAGATTGGCAAAAAGTAAGTGAAATAAAGGGTACTAGTTATTCATTAAAAGGATTGCGTGGTGCAACGGAATATGAAGCATATATAACTGGAAACAATCCACTTGGAGAAGGTAGTGCTTCACAAACTGTTACAGCAAAAACTTTAGAAGCTGCTGCTGCAATCACGCCAAAATATAAATTAATCAATGATTATAATTTGGAATTAAACCGTACTAATCATATAAATGATGTTCGCTTTTCAATTGGTAATATGGTCAGTGGTGATAAATTCTTGATGGTTGATGATAATTATTTATCATATTGGGATTATGAAAATTGGCAAGTTTCTGCAAGTGCTGGTTTTGATAATAATGCTCCAATATTTGTACTTGACGAAGCGTATGAGATGGATGAATTTGTTATAACAGTGCCAGATTCGTATGCTTATCGTTATAAATCAGGTACGTATGATACTACCAGTCAAAGTGGTAATGATACATTAGTACATTATTGGAATCAAGAAGATAATTATACAAGTAATAACAAGACTACAGTACAAGGTGTTTTAACAGCAAAATATGATGAAAATAATCGTTTATATTACGTATTAAAATTACAAAAGCCTATTAAAGCAAATGCTATTCAATTTGGTTTAACAGTCGCTAATAATAATCGTGATATTCAAATATCGGAAGTTAAATTCTATCATTATGATTCTTTAGTTGATGATGTTGCTAAATTATT
>CANROQ010000133.1 GCA_947632295.1 uncultured Bacilli bacterium | reverse complement strand
ATTATGTAATTTGATAGAATTTATTTATAATTATCAAAATAATTAATTATGAATTGCGATAAAATAATATATTATAGTTAGAGGTGCTTTTATGAAAAAAATTTTAACTGGCTTACAACCAACAGGTATTATTACACTTGGAAACTATATTGGCGCTATTAAACAAATGATTAAATATCAAGATATTTATGATTCTTATTTATTTATTGCCGATTTACATTCTATTACTATACCTCAAGATCCTCAAGAATTAGCAAGTAATATTAAAAGTTTATTAGCCTTATATTTAGCATGTGGAATCGATCCTAAAAAAAATAAAATCTTTATACAATCTGAAAATGAATACCATGCGAATATATCGTGGTTATTAGAATGTAATACTTATTATGGCGAGTTATCAAGAATGACACAATTTAAAGACAAAAGTCAAAAAAATGCAAATTTTACAAGTGGCTTGTTAACTTATCCTGTTTTAATGGCTGCCGATATTCTTACTTATGATGTTGATTATGTTGCCGTTGGGTTAGATCAAAAACAACATGTAGAATTAGCCCGTGATATTGCCATAAGATTTAATAAAAAATTTGGTGATACTTTTAAAATTCCAGAACCTTTAATGACTGAAGAGGGTACTAAAATTATGGATTTAGTTGAACCAACCAAAAAAATGAGTAAATCAAGTGAAAATCAAAAAGGCGTAATTAGATTATTAGATGATCCAAACACAATTAGAAAAAAAATAATGGGTGCTACAACCGATTCTGATATGGAAATAAAATTTGATGTTGTAAATAAACCTGGAATTTCAAATTTAATAAATATTTATGCATCTTTAACTAATAAAAAAATTAATGAAGTAGAAGAATTATTTATTGGCAAAAATTATGGTGAACTTAAAAAAAATGTTGCTGATATAGTTATTGAGGAACTTTCAACTATTCAAAAAAAATACTATGATATAATTAATAGTGATGAATTAAATAAAATTTTAGATAATGGCATAGAATTTACTAGAAAAATTGCTAAAAACAAATTTGAATTAATGAAAAATAAAATGGGTCTACATCGTTAATAATTTTATTTTTCTTTATGCCGATTTAGTTTAGTGGTAAAACAGATGCATGGTAAGCATCAGCGGACAGTTCAATTCTGTCATTCGGCACCATTTGTTTATTAACCCTTATTTTATAAGGGTTTTTATTTTTCTTGGCCTTGTTTATCTAAATTATTAATAATATCAACCACTTGATTTTGAATATTTGGAAATAAATGCATATATACTTGTTGCATTACTTCAATAGTATGTCCCATACGTTTAGATAACATTATGAATACACCTAACATATCCATATTTTTTTACTGCTTCATTAATTATTAATTATACATGGCTATGTCTAAATTCATGTATTGTTATTTAAAAAATTCTAGATTTATTAAAATAATATTTTTTATATCTATCTATGGATGGCATAGATATTGGCTTTTTATCGCCAAATACGAAATTTGTTATAGAAAATTCTATATTTTTATAATATCATAATATTCTAGCGTTGTTTTTTTTAGAAAAATATTCTTATCTACCTTTCTATTTTCTTTTGTTTTTGTATTTGTTATTTTATATGAGGCATCAAATGTTTTTGTTGTTAAATTTTTTGTAACTAATATTTGATTGTTATTAAAATCAATATCTTCCCAAGTTAATGCTTGAACTTCACCTTTTCTCATTCCAGTATAATATAAAAAAAGTTTTCTAATGTATATTATCAACAAGAGATATAAATATTTTAACCTGTTCATATGGTTATTGAGTTTGTAAAAAAACTTGGAGAAGAACCAAAATTATTTACACACTAAAGTTTTTCATTTTTTACAAAACAAATTCTTCTTTAATGATAAATATGATGACTTCATAAATGATTTATATGATGAAGATATACTTGATGATAGCGAAATTGATATAATACAAAATAATAAAAATATTGATAAAAATGATGATTTTGAATGATAAATATGTTAAAATAATATGCAGTTAAGGGAGGTTTAAGTATGATTTATTCACCGTTAATTGCAAAAAGGAACAAACAGTGTAAAAAAATACAAACTAATCATTTGATTGTTTTATGTGAAATTGGAGAAAATTATAAATCATTTTGTGATGATTTAGAGAAGTTAATTAAATCTATAAGTCATAGGGATTTAGTTAGTAAGGTATATCAAGTTATACAAGGAAAATTATCTATTGGCTCTAACAAATATAATGAGTTTGTAGAAAAACATAAACATACTATAGAAATAATGAATAAGTATTCTTGTTTAATGAATTTAACTGTTTTAAGTTATGATGCAAAAGGAAAACGTAGAGAAAACTTAGCAGAGGATTATTTTTATCAATATATTCAAGAACATAATGAGGATATAGAAAAAATAAAAGCACTAGCATTAAAAATTAAGGCTCTTGGATTTAATGAGATTAATTTTGGAGAAAAATTAGATTTTACTGAAGTTGAATATGAATTAGATACTGTATTTGAAAGTGATTTTGCTTTTCTAGAAAATATGGAAGTCATTCCTACATATTTAAATAGTCCAATTAAATATAGAACAAATGGTTCGTGTTATTGCTTGATTTTAAATTTTAATGGTTATGGTAGTAATAAAGAAGTAAGTAAATATGATAGAAACATAGAATTAAATAGTTTGATATTTGATCCAAATAAATTACCAAACGAAATAACAATAGAATCTACTATTGGTATAATTCAAGAATTAGCAAAAAAGAAAAAAGTAGAACATGAAGATATACAAGCTTCTGTAGATTTAAGTATAACTACTAGCGATTTAGTAGATTATTTTGAACGCTTGAAAAATGTATCTGAAAGAATTGATAAAATAAAAGATAATCCAAAATTAAAGAACTTATTAAATCAAATGCAAAATCTATTAACTCAATTACAATTATTTGGAGTGAATTTTGAAAATCAAATAATTGATTCTCATGCAGAAATTACAGATGAAACAATGAAAAGAGAGAAAAAATTATATTTAGATAGAAGATATTGGTCTAATATAGATCTTGATTAATTTAATAAAATTTAACAAAGTGGCAAAAATGAATTGCTACTTTTTTCGTTATTTGGTAGAATTATAGTAGAAATTGATACAAATATTGTATTGATTACTTACTTTAG
>CANROQ010000132.1 GCA_947632295.1 uncultured Bacilli bacterium | reverse complement strand
GTTGAAAATACAGATTATTTTTTAAGAGGTGAATTTGAAGGTAAATATTTAGATATCACAAAAAGAGGATATTATATAGATAGTTTTGATTATCCTAATGCTCCATATTTATATATTATATGTATGGGAGAGAAAAGTACTGGGGGATATAGTTTAAAAATAAAAGAAGTAAATAAAATTGATGAAAAAATAGAAATTATAGTAGAAGAAATTATTCCTACTAAAGATGAAACTGTTACTACGGCACTTACTTATCCTACAATTATTGTAGAATTTCCAAAATATCAAGAGAATATTACAATTAAAAATACAAAAGGTGAAGAATTTACTGAATTACAAAATTATTAATTATATTATCAAAATAAGAAATTATAAAATTTAAAACATCTTATATAATTAAATAATAGGATGTTTTTTTATTTTAATATTACTAATTTAAAAATTAAAACCATAGAATTTATTGGGGGTATAAAATTTTATGGTTAAATACAAAGTTAATTTAAAATTTAAAGAAAATGGTAAATCTTTAGATGACATAATAACTAATGTATTAAAAATAGAATTAGAGAAGCATACTAATATGAATTGCAACATTTTAAATAAGGAGATATTATTAAAGCATAATAATTATTTTCAAAGTGAAAAGAGTATAGATTAAGACTTATGAATAGTAATTTTAAGGTAGGTTTATATATAAGGTTATCAAGGGATGATGGTAATATTGAATCTGATAGTATTGTAAGTCAAAGAAGTTTACTTAACCAATACGTTAAAGAAAATAATTATAATGTTATAGATGAATATGTTGATGATGGTTTTACAGGGACAAATTTTGATAGACCATCTTTTAAAAAAATGATAAAAGATCTTGAAATAGGTAAAATAAATATGATTATTACTAAAGATATGTCAAGACTAGGTAGAGATTATATAGGTACAGGAGAATTAATTGAAAAATATTTTCCAAATAATAATGTAAGATATATTGCGATTAATGATGGCATAGATACTTTTTTAGATAATACCAATAATGATATAGCACCTTTTAAAGCTATAATGAATGATATGTATGCTAAAGATATTTCTAAAAAAGTCAAGACTAGTTTGCATTCAAGAATGAAAGATGGATTATATGTATCAGGAAGATGTCCTTATGGATTTATGAAAGATCCTAATAATAAAAATCATCTAATTATAAATGAAGAACAAGCAAAAATAGTTAGATTAATATTTGATTTAGCACTTCAAGGCAATACTTATCATTATATATCACAAGAACTTACTAAAAGAAAAATTAAAACACCGGCATCTTACTATAATTATGTTTGGAATACAAATTGCGTAAATCATAATTGTATTTCTCAAGAATATGGATTATGGGTTGATACTACTATTAAAGCAATTTTAACTAATCAAATATATGTTGGAGATACTGTTCAGGGTAAAACAAAAAAAATAAACTATAAACTAAAAAAAACAATTAAGAATAATTATAAGGATTATATTATAGTAGAAAATACTCATGAAGCAATAATAGATAGAGATATTTTTAACTATGTTCAAACATTACTTCCTAAGAATGTAAAAAGACCAGAGAAAAAAAGATTTTATTTATTAGATGGTATGTTATATTGTGGAGATTGTAAACATAGAATAACAGTTAGATATCAAAATAAAACGGAAAGAAGTTATACTACTTGTAACTATTATAGAACATATTCAAAATATCATGTTTGTACTACGCATACAAATAATTATGAAATATTAGAAAATGTTATATTGCAAGAAATAAGAAGTGTTAGTAAAAAATACTTAGATAGAAATAAAATAATAGATACTATAAAAAATATGACTTTTGAAGATAATTCTTTAAAAATAAAAAAACAAATTGAAGGTTTTGAACTAGTAAACAATAAATTAATTGAAAATCTTGATAAAAATTATATGAATATGTTGAAAGGCATAATAGACGAAGAGCAATATATAAGAGTTAGTGAAAATATAAAAAAAGAAATAGAAAATAATAAATTAAGTATTGATAATTTAAAAAAAGAGCAAATAATTTCAAATAAATTAGATAATAAACAAATTGAAAAATATATTAATAATTTTTTATCATTGAAAAATTTAATTAGAGAATTAATAATAAATTTAGTTGAAAAAATCTATATCTATCAAGATAAAAGGATAGATATTATATTTACATTTAAAAATACTACATAAAAAAAGTATCAGGTGATAGTCTTTGGAGTATTGCCAAAAAATATGGAGTTACTGTTGATCAATTAAAATCAGCTAATGATTTAACTAGTAATACATTAAGTATAGGTCAAAGATTAAAAATACCAAGCATGTCTGGACCAACAACTGATTCACAAAATTATATTACTTATACGGTTAAAGCAGGTGATAGTTTATATAGTATTGCTGCTAAAAATAATTTAACTGTACAAGAACTTAAAAATTATAATAATTTAACTAGTAATTTATTACAAATTGGGCAAATTTTGCGAATTCCTATTGTTTCAACTGAAGAAGGTCCAGTTGGTAATTATACTGAATATGTAGTTAAAAGTGGCGATACTTTATATTCTATTGGACGTCGCTATGGCTATACAATTCAAGAACTTATCGATTATAATAATTTAGATAATGCAGTATTGAGTATCGGTCAAATAATTAAAATTCCTACAGTTTCACCTGATGTAGAGCAAACTGATTATATAGAATATGTTGTAAAAAATGGTGATAGTTTATATGCGATTGCTAGACAATATGGATTAACTACTCAAGAATTGATTGATTTTAATAATTTAACTAGTAATTTATTAAGTATTGGTCAAATTTTAAAAATTCCAACGGCAAGTTCTAATACTAGTCAAAATTATATAGAATATAAAGTAAAAAGTGGTGATAATTTATATTCGATTGGTCGACAATATGGATATACTGCTCAAGAACTGATGAATTATAATAATTTGAAAAGTAACTTGTTAAACATCGGTCAAATAATTAAAATTCCAAGGAAATAATACGACAGTTTAAATATATTACGATTATAATATATTTAAAACTGTTTTTTTATATAAATAAAAATAACGAAAAAATAAACTAAATTTTCGTTAGATAACAAAAAAACAGTGAAAACTGTTTTTAATGTAATTCAGGACATACGCCTGGTGCTGGTTCATAAAAGCAAT
>CANROQ010000131.1 GCA_947632295.1 uncultured Bacilli bacterium | reverse complement strand
AAGTTATTATTTGTAGTAATAATAGTCATCATTATATTAATTGTATTTGGAATTTTTAAATTGATGAATATAATCAAGCAAAACAATAAAATTTAACAGAATGGAGTGGTAGTGTGAAATTAAAATTTAGAGCAACACCAAAAGATATGGCTGCCTTTTGTGCGTTTTCAGTTGTCCTTTTGTATTTTGTTGCTATTATGGTTCTTAATATTAATAGTATGGCTACAGAAGGTGAATTGGTTGGTTTTAATCCTATACCAGCCTTTATAGGTGAAAATTTACCAAAAACTATGATAGCGTTTTTGCTTATTTTAATTGTCATCATTATGGGTGTATCTACGACAATTTTTAATCGTGAAAAAGGAATTGGATTTGAAGTAAAAGATAAAGCTGATAAGGGCTATTCGCGTTGGGCTAAAGAAAAAGAAATGAAGAGAGAATTAAAGATGGTTTTACCTGGGGCTGAAAATTCTCTATATGGTGGAATACCATTAATTAATAATGGAAAAGAAATATGGGTTGATGATGGTGAATATCATAATTTAATAATTGGTTCAACTGGTAGTGGAAAAACACAAATGACAGTTCAACCTATGGTTAAGTGTTTAGCTAAAAGTAATCAATCAATGATTATTACTGATCCTAAAGGTGAAATTTATGAAAATAATGCTAATGAATTAAGAGAACGTGGCTATAAAATTGTATTGTTAAATTTTCGTGATCCTCAAAAAGGAAATTGTTGGAATCCACTAGCTTTACCATATTCTTTATATAAATCAGGAAATTCTGATAAAGCCAATGAGTTACTTGATGACTTGGCAATGAATATATTATATGATGAAAAATCACAAAATTCTGATCCATTCTGGGAAAAAACTTCTGCTGATTATTTTGCAGGGTTAGCTTTAGCTTTATTTGATGATGCTAAAGAAGAAGAAATAAATTTAAATACAATTAATTTAATGACAACAGCTGGTGAAGAAAAATTTAGAAACTCTACTTATATGAAACAATATTTTAGTTTTAAAGACCAAGCATCACCTGCTTATGTAAATGTTTCTAGTACATTGTTAGCTCCTTCTGATACTAAGGGTTCGATTTTATCAGTGTTTAAGCAAAAAATAAAATTATTTTCTTCACGTGAAAATTTATCAGAAATGTTATCACATAGTGACTTTGATATGAAAGATATTGGACGTGAAAAAACCGCAGTATTTATTGTTGTTCAAGATGAAAAGAAAACATATCATTCTTTAGTTACAATTTTTATTAAGCAAGTTTATGAGACTTTAATTGATGTTGCTCAAGAATCTGGTGGTAAATTACCATTTAGAACGAATTTTATTTTGGATGAGTTTGCCAATATGCCACCTTTAAAAGATGTTACAACAATGGTTACAGCAGCTCGTAGTAGAGCCATAAGATTTAGTTTTATCATTCAAAATTTTGCTCAATTATATCAAGTATATGGTAAAGAGAATGGTGAAACTATCAAAGGTAACTGTGGAAACATTGTTTATTTAATTAGTAGTGAACTAGCTGCTTTGGAAGAATTAAGTAAAATGTGTGGTGAAGAAAAATCTAAAGAAAAAGATAAAACTGCTTCAACTCCACTTGTAACAGTTAGTGATTTACAAAGATTACCTCAAAATACAATGGTATTGTTACGTATTAGAATGATGCCTTTTAAAACAAAATTAACACCTAATTGGAAAATGGAAAAAGAAAATGCTTGGGGTAAAAAATATGAAAAGGCTGATTATCCTGTTCGTGAAAAAGAACCAATCCATTTATTCGATATAAAGAAATTTGTAGAGGATAAAATGAATGAAAAAATGATGAATGAAATGGATGGAGGCAACATGTTGGGTATGCCAAATATGTTTGGAAATTCTGGACCAAATATGCCATTTCCACCAATGTTTAATAATATGAATGATATACCTAATAGTCGAACTAGTAATGATATAAATAATTTATTTAAACCTACTAGTGATAATGGTATGAAAAATGGATTTGATGTCGATGAAATAATTAAGAAAATAGACGCTAAAATTGCTGAAATAGAAGAGGAAGAAAAGAAAGAAGCTGCTAATGCCTCTAAAGTTAATAGTGAAATAGTAAACAAAAATTTTGATAATAATCAAAAAATTGAAGATATCGAAATATTAAATGAAATTGATAGTGAACAAGAAAATGTTAAAATTGATGATGTATCTGATGATCAATTCTTTGATGATTTCTTTAGTGATGATGATGAATAGACAAACATAATTGCTCTTATTTTAATTTTACATATATTATATTAGGGTGATTAAATTGCAATCAAAAATTTCAATAAGTGATTTGATACCTATAGTTAATCAAGTTAATATTATTGATATTAGAAGTGTTCAAAGTTACAATAATAATCATATACCTAATGCTAAAAATATTCCATTAGAAAAGTTGATAATAGAACCTAGTCGTTATTTAAATAAAAATGATAAGTATTATATCTATTGTCAAAAAGGTTTATCTAGTGAAAATATATGTTCAATTTTATCAAAAGAAGGTTATAATGTTGTCAATCTTATAGGCGGATATGAAAGTTGGATTTTAGCAAATTAATAAATAGTATTAGATTTTTATCTAATGCTTTTTTTTACCAAAAAATTATGATTGATAGATATTATAAAAAATAAGTTAATAATGTATATTAATATATCATTTTATAAATTATAAATTTTAAAACATGTTGTTTGAAAAAAATTAATAATGTGAAAATTGAAAATTAGTTATTTACTTTAAGCAATTTTTCAATTTTTGTTTAACAATTTTGGAAAAATTGCATAAAAAAAGTTTAAATTATGCGGTATTTGTCATTTTACAAGTATAAATTATTGTGTTACTCTTGTGTCGAAAGGAGAATTTTATATGTTTAATACAACATTCAAAAAGAAATTGAAACAAGGCGAAATAATTCCCTTAAATATGGATTTCATGTTTACTAATATTTTTAATAAAGAAGAAAATATCGATATTTTAGAATATTTTTTAGCTCATTATTTTGAAATACCTTTAAGTGATATTAAAGGAAATATAACATTATTAAAAAGAAAATTAGATGTTAATAATAAAAAAGAAGCAACTAATGAAGTTGACTTAGTTTTAAAATATAAAAATAAATATATCAATATTGAACTTTCAAATGAAAATAAATCATCAGGAATTATGGCTCG
>CANROQ010000130.1 GCA_947632295.1 uncultured Bacilli bacterium | reverse complement strand
AATTTTTTGAATTGTTTTATTATAAGTCCAATCATCTAAATTACATCTTTCTAAAAAGTCTAAAGTTGCATCTTCATATTTGATATAACACATCGATAAACACCAAGCAATTGCCATTTGCGCATAATAATCAGAACTCTTTATATTATCGATTATTTTAAAAATTTTAGTAATGTATTTTTTATCTATGTAATAATCTAAAAACATAACTAACATAAATCTTAATTCAAATTCTTTTTTAGAATTTTTAAATTTTAATAAATATTTAAAAAAATAATCTCTATCAGTATTAACAATTTTTAAACTAGCACAAAAAGCATCACATACTGACCAATTATTAATTTTATAAACAAAGCGATCAATATAAACTAAAACTTTTTCTTTCGACATTTTTAAATTACCAATTACTAATCCTTCTAACATTACCTCTTCAAAAGAATCGTTTGTTACATTATCTAAATAAAAAATAGGATCATTTTTAGCAACTTCCCTAGCAATATTTTTTAAAACAGGAATTCTAACTCCCAAAACATTGTCGACATTAGGTAATAAGTTTTTTGAAAATTCGCGATATTTAACATCAATATTATCATTTATTAATTTTTTGATATTTTCCATTTTCTAAACTACTTTCTAAATTTAATAATTTTTGCTTTATTAAAGTACCATAAGCATATCCAACCATTTTTTTATTCTTACCAATTATGCGATGACAAGGAACAACTATCATTAAAGGATTTTTGTTGCAGGCCATACCGACTGCTCTACTAGCCTTAGGATTACCAATTAGATTAGCAACCTCACCATAAGTTAATGTTCTCCCGTAAGGAACTGTTAATAAACTCTTCCATACTTTTACTTGAAAAGTACTACCAGTAAATTTTATTGGTATATCAAATCGTGTTCTTTTTAAAGAAAAATATTCTTCTAATTCCTGCTTAGTTTTAATTAAAAGTTCACTGTTATTACTACGATCAAACTTATCAACTAAACTAATTTTTGTAATATAACCATCATCTTCAGTTATCTTAATTATTCCTATTAACGATTTAAAACTTAAAGATTTTTCCATTTTTAAAACCTCAATTTAATACTCTAAATAATAACTAAAAAATGTAAAATACTTGACATTTTTATTTACTTTCACATCAAAAAGTATAATATAGTTTTATTTACTCACATTTTTAACATTTTATTATATAATAAAAAAAGTAATATTTTTAAAAAATCACAAAAATATTTAATAAAATGATGTTTCTAGTCGATGATTTACATTTTTTTACTATAAAATTATTCAGTTTCTTGTTCAAAAACAATTTTACACTGTACTAATTTACGATAACGCAACAACTTAAATCGATCTTGAGGTTCGATAAATAAAATATTTTCAAATACCTCACATATTGCAACCCATCCTACAATTAAAAATACTTCCGGTATAACATAGTCACTAACTTGTGATGCCATACGTGATATAAAAATTAAAATTACACCTAAGATAAAAAAGACAACTTTTCTTACACTATTATATTTTTCATAATTTAACATTTCCTGAATATTAAGTCCAAAGTATTCTCTTATCATATCCATAATTTCATTTTTTTCTTTAGCTGTTAAATCAAATCTAGTTTTAATATGGATTGAAATATTCGACTTTAAAGAAATTCCAGTTTCCTGTTCATAAATATACTGTCCTAATTCACTTGATAATTTATGTAAATTAAATTGATTATAAAAATCTTCTTTTTCATCGACAACAATTTCAATTATCTCATTATTTTTTACTTTCACATTATCACCTTATTATCTTTTTTTAGAATTATATAAATAAACACAATCCATTTCTTTATCCTTACGATATTCTTTAATAAGCGATGGAACTAAAATTTTTTTATAACTTAATTTATTTAGTGATTCATTTACATCGATTTTATATTTACTAGCAAATAATTTTTTTAAAGTTGAACCATAAGCAACGTTTTTCGTTTTATAATGATATTTATACGCCAACTGAATTATTCCATTTTCATTTAAAAGATTTGACAATTTATTTTGGACATAGGAATTGAAATCTTCAGCCGAAATTACACCATACCAATCACTAACTATATAATCATAAATATTAGAAAGTAAAATACAATCATATTTTTTTGATAAAGTATGTAACTGTAAAATATCCTTTACATAATAATTTATATTTACATTATCAATTTTTTGTTTAACAATTTCGTAATTAGTTGCATTTTGTAAATAATCATTAGCAAATACCGCTGTATCACTATCAGATGAAATACAAACCGAATCATGTAACTTAGAACCATCGTAATTAAATTCTTTATATAATAAATCCCAATAAAGTTTTACATCTTCAGGTAATTTATCACTAAATTTTTGATAAACATTATAGTCAAAAACATTCAAATTATTTTCAACTTTCTTTTCCACAAACACTGCATCCTCAAAAGACTTACAAGCCGAAAAATAATTGATAAATTCTTCATAAGGCAAAGATTTCAAAGCAGCGATTTTAAGTTGCGTCATATAATATGCGTTAGTATTCAAATCAAAGCCATCAATTTTTTTAGCACCATGAAAAACCAAATTTAAGATTTGATCACCTGATGCTGTCACCGTTAAAACATCCTTATCTTTTACACCTAGTTTTTTAATATAACCTGATAATATTTCAGTTGTAAAAGTATACATCGAACTATGATGACTAAACGTTGGATGCATCAATGATTTATATTCTCTATTCAAAAATTTTATTGTTTCTTGATAATCAGTTAAAACTTGATTTTTTTCTTCATCATTTAACATAAAATCACTTTCTTCCCATCTAATCACATTATAACATAAAAAAATTATTGTCTAAAAAAATACAAACATAGTTGACACTATATTTGTAAAATAAATAATAATTAAATAAAAAATACTATTTAATATGTTAGAATTAAAATAGGTGAAAAATATGAAAATATTATTAAATTTTAATCTAAGGGATAATGACTATATTATTTTTGAAGAAAATGAAAATTTTTATTTAAGCAATTATAAAAATAATAAATTTAAATTAATAAAAACTGCTGCAAAAAATGATTTAAAAAATTTAGTAAATCAACTAATTACTAAACCAATTACTAAAGAAGAATTTTTAAATAATGGCATCATTATTAAAAATAAAGATATAAATATTGAAAAAGATTTAGATAAAGCAATAAAATTG
>CANROQ010000129.1 GCA_947632295.1 uncultured Bacilli bacterium | reverse complement strand
CATATTCTAGCACAATTTTTTTGATTTGTAAAACATTTTTTTTGAAAATGTTATTTTTTTGCTTAAAATAGCCAAGTTGTTAGTCAAAAAAAATTTTTTGTAATTTGATGTAACATATTTTTACTAAAATAAAATAAAATTAAGATTAATATTGTATAAAAACTTGATTTATACTATAATTGTTATAGCATATGAGGTGATTTAATGGAAAATTTAAAAATTCCCAATCATGTTGGGGTTATTGTCGACGGGAATGGTCGTTGGGCTCAAGAGCGAGGCTTAAGTAGAAGCGAAGGTCATAAAGCCGGTGCCGAGAATGTTGAAAATTTATTTATTTATATGATAAATCGCGGAGTTAAATTTATAAGTGCTTATGTTTTTTCAACTGAAAATTTTAAAAGAAGCCAAGATGAAGTAAAATATTTAATGGATATGGTAATATGGAAATTTAAAACTTTATCTAAAAAATATGATAAAGAAAATATTAGAATTATTTTTTCAGGTAGAAAAGATGGTTTAAGATCTGATGTTTTAAAAGTTATGCAAGACGTAACTGAAAAGACAAAAAACAATACGCGTGGAACAATTAATTTTTGTCTTAATTATGGTGGACATGCAGAAATTATTGACGCTACTAAAAAAATACATGAAGATGCCACTAAAGGCTTAATAAATATTGACGAGTTAGATGAGAATATGTATGCTAAATATTTATATCAAGATTTACCACCAATTGATTTGCTAATTAGAACGAGTGGCGAGATGCGTATTAGTAATTTTATGTTGTGGCAAGCATCTTATGCAGAATTTTATTTTCCACAAACATACTTTCCTGATTTTAAAGAAGAAGAATTTGAACAAGCACTAATTGAATATACTAAAAGAGATAGAAGATTTGGAGGAATAAATTATGAAAACAAGAATAATTAGTGCCATAGTAGCGCTTGCCATATTTATTCCTATATTGTTAATGGGTGGATTATTTTTCAATATTGCTGTCGTTGTTTTAGCAATTCTTGGGTTAAAAGAATTTTTAGATGTTAAAAAAAGTAAAAAAGAAATGCCATTTTTTATTCAATTTATTTCCTATATTTCTTTAGGATTAATTATTTTTTTAAATTCCACTTCTAATTACTTATTATCAGTGGATTTAAGATTGATTGCTGGTGTTTTTATTACATTTTTAATTCCGACAATTTTATATCATGATCGTAGTATTTATAGTATTAATGATGCATTTTATTTAATAGGAAGTATTTTCTTTTTAGGAATTTCGTTTTCATTATTTATCTTCTTACGTAATGAAGGATTAGATATATTATTATATTTATTGCTAATTTCTATTTTTACTGATACTTTTGCTTATTTTACAGGATTTTTAATTGGTCAAAATAAATTATTAGTCGACATATCGCCTAAAAAAACAGTTGAAGGTATGATTGGTGGTACTATTTTAGGTGTTTTTATCTCTAGTACTTTCTACTGTACAGTTATCGATAATACATTACCACTTTATATTGTCATATTCATGACTTTGTTTTTATCGATTATGGGACAATTTGGTGATTTGGTTTTTTCAGCAATAAAACGTTATTATAATAAAAAAGATTTTTCTAATATTATGCCAGGTCATGGTGGAATTTTAGATCGTTTAGATAGTATTATTTTTGTTGTGTTAGGTTTTATGTTTTTTATATCATTAATTTAAGGGAGGAAAAAAATGACTCTTATATATTTTATTTTAGTTTTGGGTGTTACAGTTTTAATTCATGAATTAGGTCATTTTATTTTTGCTAAAAGAGCAGGAATTTATGTTTATGAATTTTCGATTGGTATGGGACCAAAACTTTTCCAAATCCATAGTAAAAAAGATGAAACAGTTTATAGTATTCGTTTGTTTCCAATTGGTGGTTATGTTCAAATGGCTGGTGAATCAGTCGAAGAAGATAAAGATATACCAAAAGAAAAACAGTTACAATCAAAAACTTGGATGCAAAGATTTATGACGATTATTGCTGGGGTTTTATTCAATTTTTTACTAGCAATTGTATTATTTTTTATAATTGGTTTAATTAATGGTTCACCAAGTAATGCGACATATATAAATGATGTAGAAAAAGATAGTCCTGCGTTTGAAGCAGGATTGGAACCTAATAGTAAAATAGTTGGTTTAAATGGTAAAAAAATAAAATCTATGTCACATTTAGCATTAGAATTTGAAATTAATTTAGGAAAAACTTTTAAGTTTGATGTAATTACTGAAAATGGTGAAGAGAAAACTATTTCAGTTAAACCTATTGAAAAAAATGAAGATGATACGAAAACTTACTATTATGGTTTTTCATATAAAAATAATTATGAAAAAGGTATTTTAGCGGCTATTAAGTATGCCGTAACTAATGTTTTTGCGCTTATTCATCAAATGATTTTAGTTATCTTTTATTTAATTACTGGTAAGTTATCACTTAATAATTTATCTGGACCAATCGGTATTTATACTGTCGTTGGCGAAGCTGCTCAATATGGTATTTTAACTATGTTAAATTTAATAGGTTTACTTTGTGTCAATGTCGGCTTTATTAATATTTTACCATTACCGGCTTTTGATGGTGGAAGATTGTTATTTTTAATTATTGAAAAAATTAAAGGAAAACCAGTCGATGCTAAAATTGAAAATACGATTCATGCGGTTGGTATGGTTTTACTTATGATTTTAATGGTTGTTGTTACTTATAATGATATTTTGAGGCTATTTTAATGACTAATACAATTGATTATACAAAATATTTTAAAAATTATAATTTTATTAATGACTATTGTTATAACAAAGATGATTATATCAGTGAGGTATTAATAAAAAATTATCAAACATCTATTTATAATACTGATGTAAATAATAAAAATGATGTTAAATTTATGAAAAAAATTGATAATATTATGAAAATTTATATTATTGATTCTGATTTTCAAAAATTGGTTAAAATTAAACTAAATGATATCAATGATAATTATATTCAAGATTTAAATACTATTTTAATTAGGGAATATGATAATTTTCAAAACAATGTTGGTAATATTTCAACAAGTAGATGGATTTAATTATGGTTATACTAAAAAGACTTGCAACATAGTCTTTTTTTTGATAAAATTATGTTTAGAATAGATAGGGTAGATAAATGTGATATATTTCTATAAATAAAATTTAATTATAATAAATGATAATTGATTTTATTTA
>CANROQ010000128.1 GCA_947632295.1 uncultured Bacilli bacterium | reverse complement strand
CCGATGATACTCTATTATTTCTACATAAATTAAAAAATATTGCCGGTGACAAAATTTACAAAGCCTTAAAAAATGTTTGCGTTAATAAATATTTAGAACTCGATGTTTCCTTTTTTATGGCTGGTATAACTATGGAATTTATTAAGTATTTTCGCAATGAGAGTAATTATTCACTAGATGCATTATTAATAAATATTAAAAAGTGGTTTAAAAAAATTTTTTAAATCACTTTTAATTAGAAACTAATAAATCATTAATTTTTTTAGACACATAAATATTAGATAAATTATTAAGTTTATTATGATAATAATAAAAATATTTTAATATAATTGATGACGAAAATAAAAATGATAATGAAATACAATTAAAACCAATAAAATATACTATACTTGATAAAAATATCGACTTATGAAAAATTGCATTTAAATCATAACCATATCTTAAAATTAAATAATACGTAAATATTGTTATCAAACTACTAGCACTAACTATTAACAAACCAAATAATTTTAACTTATCAACATTTTTAAAATATTTTCGTATCAAATATTGAATCATAATTAACTCTATTATAACTGAAATAAAACTAACTGTTTTGTATAAAAATTTAGTTACAGTAAAACCTGGTAAATCATACAAAATAGTATTAAGTGATATAGTCTTATTAAGGGTTTTACTTTCTATTATAATTATTAATAGATTTAACAATACATTTAGCAATATATTAATAATAGTATAAATTAATAATGATTTTTTTAACTGACGCTTTTTTTCCCATTTTTCTTGTAACAAAAGATCATTGGTATTAATTTGCTTAGAATTTTCTACTTTTTTTCCTAATAATAATTCATTTAAAGAAACATTTAAAATTTCACTTAATGGTAATAATAGTGATACATCAGGCATATAATTAGCATTTTCCCACCTTGAAACAGTTTTACCTGCTACACCTAATTTTTCCCCTAGTTCTACTTGTGTTAAATTTTGTAATTTACGATTTTCAGCTATAAATTTTCCTATTTTTTCTATATCCATATTAATCCCTCCAATATAAATAATAATACAAAATAATTAAAAAATCTTCCCCATAAATAGCGAATAGTATAAATTACGCAAAATAACATGAAATCATATCATGTTATTTTTTATTGTCAGTATTTTTTTTATAACAATCTACTTTTATATCAAAATCATTATTATCCTTTAAAATTAATAAAAATAAAATAATAAAAATATCATAAAAAAGATGCATTTTAAAAATAAAATTCAAAATAGAATACCCAATTATAACTGGCCATAGAAAGTCTTTTCGATAATAATTATTTTTATCTAAATCATATATAAACATATATTTTACTACTAAATAAGAAATTGGAATAAACACATAAAAATAATTATTTAATTCAGCAAAATTAATTGGTAGTATATAATGTATATTTTTAAAAATCAACAGCAATATTAAATAATTAAAATAATATTTTATAATAACTAGATATCTTGATCTCACAAATTCACTTCCGATTATGTTTTTACTATCTTAATTATACAAAAAAGATAGAAATAAATCTACCTATAAAATTTAAAACAATAAGTTTATTTATATTTATATAAAATACATTTTCATGTATTTTATATAACAATTGCAAATAAATTTCCTGAACCTTTATTTACTAATTTTGATAATGTTTGTTGTAATTTATAACGTGCATTTTCAGGCATCATCGATAATTTTGCTTGAATTCCTTCTTTAACAATAACATCTAAACTTCGACCAAAAATTTCACTTTTCCAAATATTTCCTGCTTCACTATCTTTATCTTTCATTAAATAATCAATAAGTTCTTTACTTTGAAGTTCTGAACCAATTATTGGCTCAAAAGTAGATTCAACATCAACTCTTATCATATGAATTGAAGGTGCAACTGCTTTTAGTTTAATTCCATAACGACTACCTTGTTTAATAATTTCAGGTGTATCTAATTTCATATCAGCTAGACTTGGTGAAGCAACTCCATAACCAGTTGTTTTAACCATTTTTAAAGCACCTTTAATTTGATCATATTCTCTCTTGGCTTCATTGTAATCTTGAAATAAAGTTAATAAATCAGCTTTATTTTCTATATTGATACCAATAATATCTTTTAAAACTTGATTATATAATTCATTTGGTGCATCTAAATTAATTACAACTTCACCAGTTGAAGTATTAACTTCAGATAAATAAGCCTTACTTATATATTCACAATTTGAAAAATATGAAGTAATATTTTCAATATCTCTTAATTTGTCAATTTCGATAACACTTTCACGAATTTTTTCTATATAAATTTTCTTTAGCCAATTATTTGGTGCTAAACAAGCAATCCATTCTGGCATATTAAATTTAACTTCCATAACTGGAAATTCATATAATGCTTCTCTTAAAATTGAATAAATATCTCTTTCAGTCATATTTTCAATACTAATTGGCAGTACAGGTACATTATATTCACCTTTTAATTTTTCAGCCAATCTTTCAGTTTCTGGTAACATTGGATGAGTTGAATTCATAACTACGATAAAAGGTTTACCAATTTCTTTTAATTCAGTAATAACACGCTGTTCAGCCTCAACATAATCGTTACGAGTTAATTCGCCAATGGAACCATCAGTAGTAACAACAATACCAATTGTCGAATGATCTTTGATAACTTTTTCCGTACCAATTTCAGCTGCTTCAATAAACGGTATTTCTTCATCATACCATGGTGTTTTAACCATACGTGGACCATTTTCATCTTCATAGCCCTTACAATTTGGAATAACATATCCAACACAATCAACTAAACGAATATTCGCTGAGAAGTCATCGATAAATATTTTAGCAGCATTACTTGGAACAAACTTAGGTTCAGTCGTCATAATCATTTTTCCTTGAGCACTTTGTGGTATTTCATCTAAAGCACGTTTTTTTTCATACTCATCCTCAATATTAGGAACAACTAAATTTTCAATAACCTTTTTTATAAAAGTTGATTTACCTGTTCTAACGGCCCCAACAACACCTAAATATATATCTCCGCCAGTTCGCTCTGTAATACTTTTTATAATTTCTATTTTTTCCATATATTCCCTACTTTCCATAATTCATTTAATTATATTGTAAAATTTTTATAAATATGAAAAAAAGTAATTAAAAAATTACTTATTTTACTACAATATTAACTATTTTAGATTGAATAGTTATAATCTTAACAATTTCTTTTCCTTCAA
>CANROQ010000127.1 GCA_947632295.1 uncultured Bacilli bacterium | reverse complement strand
AATTCTATCAAAGAATTAAATGATTTAAAAGTTGAGTATTTAGGAAAAAAAGGCCCAATTACAGAAATTTCTAGTAAGATGCGTGATTTATCTAGTGATGAAAAAAAAGAGGTGGGAATTTTACTTAACGATTTACGTAATGAAGCCAATACTTTGTTTGATGATTTAAAAAACAAATTAGAAAGTGAAGCCTTAAATAAAAAATTAGCAAGTGAAAAAATCGATATTAGTCTACCAGCCACTAAAATTAAAAGAGGTAGTAAGCATCCAATGAGTTTAACGATTGAAGCCATAGAAGATTTATTTGTTTCAATGGGTTATGATGTTGTCAGTGGTCCAGAGTTAGAAAGTGATGAATATTGCTTTGAACGTTTAAATTTACCAAAGGGTCATCCTGCTCGTGATATGCAAGATAGTTTTTACATTACTGATGAATATTTACTTAGAACGCAAACATCATCAGTTCAGGCTCGATATATGATGAGTCAAGATGAAAAAAAGCCAATTCGAATTATTGTACCTGGTAAAACTTATCGAAGAGAAGACGATGCTACACATGCCCCACAATTTTCCCAAATCGAAGGACTTGTTATCGATAAAAAAGAAAACAATGTTTCTCTAGCCGATTTAAAAGGAACATTGGAAATTTTTGCTAGAAAAATGTTAGGTGAAAATTTAGAGTTAAGATTTCGTCCTAGTTATTTTCCATTTACCGAACCTTCTTATGAAGTCGATGTAACTTGTTTTAAATGTGGTGGCAAAGGCTGTAGTTTATGTAAGCAAACAGGTTGGATAGAAGTTTTTGCGGCTGGTATGGTTCATCCAAATGTTTTAAGAATGAATGGTTATGATCCTGACGTTTGGGGTGGATTTGCTTTTGGACCAGGTTGGGATAGAATTACTATGTTTAGATATGGTATACCTGATATTAGATTAATGTATCAAAATGATATAAGATTTTTAAGTGAATTTGATAGAAAGGATGAAGACTAATGATATTATCTAGAAAATTTGTAAGTGATTATGTTTCCTTAGATGAAAATTTATCGATAAAACAAATTGCCGAAGATATGACAAGAGTTGGTAATGAGTATGATAAATGTCAAAAATTAATCGAAGCGGATAATTTAGTTATTGGAAAAATAATCGCCTGTGAAAATCATCCTGATAGTGATCACTTGCATGTTTGTCGTGTCGATGTCGGTAGCGATATTTTACAAATTGTTTGTGGAGCGCCAAATGCCCGTGTTGGTATCAAAGTAATTGTTGCAAAAGTTGGAGCCAATTTACCTGAGATTACGATTAAAAAAAGTACGATTAGAGGAGTAGAATCTAATGGTATGATGTGTTCTATCAAGGAATTAGGTTTAGACCATAAATTTTTAAAAAAGGAAGATATCGAAGGAATTGCTGAATTACCTGATGATGCTAAAGTTGGTGAAGATCCAATCAAGTATTTAGAGTTAGATGATGAAATTATCGATTTTGAATTGACGGCTAATCGTGGCGATTTATTAAGCGTATTAGGTCTTGCATACGAATTAGGCGCTATTTACGATAAAAAAGTTAAAGATATTGATTTATCATATAAAGAAATAAATAAAGATATAAATGATGAATTTTCAATCGATGTTCAAACGGATAATTGTAAATTATTATTAACTAAAAAAGTTAGTGATTTAGTAATTAAAGAAAGTCCTGCTTTTATAAAAAATCGTTTAATGGCTTGTGGTATTAGACCAATTAATAATGTTGTCGATATTTCTAATTATGTCATGTTAGAAACAGGACAACCATTGCATTTTTATGATGCGAATTTGTTAGGTAATAAATTGGTTGTTAGAATGGCTAAACCAGGTGAACATTTAACTACTTTAGATAATATCGAAAGAGTATTAGATGAAAATGATATTGTTATCTCTAAAGAAAATGAAGCAGTTGGTCTAGCTGGAGTTATGGGTGGTTTATCGACTGAAGTAGAAGAAAATACTAAAAGTATTATTATTGAATCGGCAATTTTTGATTCGATTAAAGTTCGTAAAACTAGTAAAAAAATATTAAGAAGTGAAGCATCTAATCGTTTTGAAAAAGGTCTTGATCCTAAAAGAACTTATATGGCAATTAACAGAGCTTGTCATTTATTAGAAAAATATGCCGATGCGAAAATTTATCAAGGTATGTTAAGTTACGATAAAACTTTCAAAGATGATAAAGTAATCGATATCACTGTTCAAAATATTAACAATGTCTTAGGAACTGAACTTGATGTGGCAATTATTATGAATGTTTTTGCCAAATTAGGTTTTAAATCTATAAATAACGGTGATAATATCAAAGTAGAGGTACCAACTAGAAGAATCGATATTTCGATTAAGGAAGATTTAATTGAAGAAGTTGGTCGAATTTATGGTATTAATAATATAAAGGGTAAATTACCTAAACTTTCAATTAAACAAGGAAGTTATGATAAAACAACTAGACAAATAAGACAAAAATTAGTTGATTTAGGTTTAAATGAAGTCTTAACACAAATATTTTTAAATGATGAAATTGCTTCTAAGTATTGTGATAAAGATTATGAAATAGTTAAATTGTTAGACCCATTATCTATTGAAAAAAATGCTCTTCGTTATTCTTTAATTCCTTCATTATTAAAAGTTTATGAATATAATAAAGATAGAAATTTAAAAGATATTACTATTTTTGAAATGGCTAAAGGCTTCTATAAAAAAGATGGAAAGTTTGGGGAAGATAATAAACTTTGTCTTTTAATGACAGGCGATTATTATTTAGAATTAGGTAATAAAAAGTCTATAGATTTCTATGTTATAAAAGGTATAATTGAAGAATTGTTGCATTTTTTAGGCTATGATAATCGTTATAGTTTTGTAGTTGATATGCTTCCAAGTTATCTACATCCAGGTCAATCGGCAAATATTAATGTTAGTGGTAAAAATATCGGTATTATTGGAAAGTTGCATCCTAATATTGCTAAAAATATTTATGTGGCTGAAATAAATTTAGATCAGTTATTAGCAAATAGAACTGCTAAAATAAAATATAAAGATATTTCAAAATATCCAAGTGTTGTCAAAGATTTAGCCTTTGTCGTAAAAAAAGATATTCTTAATGAAGATATCATTAAAGTAATTAAAAAATCCGGTGGTCATTTACTTACAAATATTGAACTATTCGATATTTATACTGGTGAAAATGTTTTAGAAGATGAAAAATCACTTGCTTATTCGCTAACTTTTTCCGATATTAATAAAACATTAAGTGATGATGAAGTAAT
>CANROQ010000126.1 GCA_947632295.1 uncultured Bacilli bacterium | reverse complement strand
AATTATTTCTTTAGTTAAATTAAACAACTTTCATTTTTCTATCAAACTATTTATTTAATAAAATCTAAAATATAATGAAAACCTACATTATTTATAAAAATACAAAATTTAACACATTTTATCTAATTATTATTTTCCACATAACATACCTAAAGTTATAATTGTATTTGTTTTTTCCAATTTTAAAATTTTTTTCATTTCATTATCATATATTCCACCAAGTTCTACTGCCTTCAAATTTTCTTGAATTACACGTAAATTTAAATTTTGTAAATAATGACCTGCTTCTATAAACAAAAATCTACCTCCACGATCACCATATTTCAAACAAGTTCGCTCTGGAAAACCAACAAATAAAAATAAGATAGATGGTGTCCCACTTACGTTATCAGCACAACCTAGACTATATTTAATAACATCCCAATTGGGACATTCACCAATAATAGATAGCGAATTGCTGTCATAATTATAATAAACTATCTTTTGATTAATTATACTTTGAGTATTAAAACATAGGGCATATACCTCAATTGGATATTTTCCACCAGCTGATGGTAATAATCGATGAGAATTTATTTCTGCAAAGCAAGAAAATAATGAATCAATTTCTTTTTTTCTTAATTTATAATTAGTATAATTTCGTTCACTACTTCGTTTACACATTAAATTAAACAATTTATCTTTAGGATATTTTAATTTTAAATCTATAGTTGGATATTTTATTTTACTAGTTTCTAAACTATCATTTTCAAAATTTCTTATAAAACTTACAATATTTTTATCATTTAAATTTGTATTTTCGCAAAATAAATCAAACAATTGTGATTCATTATTTATTTTCATTAAACAATCCCTCATCTATCCAACTTAATTCTAATTTTTCATTATCGCATTTATCTCCACAAATTGGACACCATGGTAATTTATAAATTTTATTATATGATGAAGTCAAATTATTAATATTAAAACTCCATACATTATTAATTAAATCAGGACAATTGCCACAATTTATAAATTCTTCAATTTTTTCATTAACTATTGAACAAATTAAATCTACTTTAGTTGATATATTAGGAATATCAGGTGGAACTAAATCTCCCCAATTTTTAGTTAATCTACCAATAAAACAACCTAAACATGCCGTACTATTTTTAAAAACTAATGGACCAATTGACATATTATTAGAATACGATAAATCGATTAAAAGATGTGGCATATCAATTTTTTCATAATCCTTTAATATATTTTTTATTGGACTATTCAAGCGAATTATCAAAAGTAAATTACAATCCTCAAAATTATCTACCAAATCTATTCTTTTATTTTTTAAGAGCATATCATTTATAGATTTTTTTAATTCGTTAGTTGGAACACCATAATATTTTAGACCAATTTTTATTTTATCTTTACTTTTAAACTTTTTTTGATATATAACTCCTGCTTTTTCTAATTTTTCGATAATTTCAATAACACTACTATCGTTTAATAAAGCATCAAAATTATCATTAACGTAAGCATTATATAATAAATCTACTTGCTCACCTTTAACCTCATCTAAATAATATATTTCATCTGCCCCTCTAGTGATAAACAAATTTCCATCTTCTTTGAACATATTCCAATTTTTATTTAGTTTAAATTTTTTCATTAAATACTCCTTTATCCAAGTGGATGTGGAAATTTATTAGGAAAATCACCAGGTATTAAATCACTATATCGCCATTTTACATCATTAGTTCTTCCACCTAAAAAAAGCAAATTCTCATCACCATGTATAAGCGATAAATCAGGTGATATAACTCTAACAACCGTTAAACCAACATCTCTTACATCCACTGTTGTAATATCTTTATAAAATAATCTAATATTAACACTATTTAATTTTTTTAATAAAAATGATAATTTAGTCTCACTACTTGCATTATCTAAATTATTATTTTTTTCTTTATAATTATATTTTTTTCTTTTAAGTATTAAAGGGCATTTATGCCACTTTTCTGGATATTTTGTATAATATACAGCATGCAAATCAAAACTTGTAATATCACTTATATTATCTAAATTTAAATTAGGATGATTCTCATCATAATAACCTGCAAAGACACATCCTTGTATCCATTCTAAATAGGCTTTTTCAATAGCCTTTTCATAACTTTCTCTACAAGCTACTCCCATAGAAATTCTTTTTTTATTTTCTGACAACAAATAACCACATACTATAACAACAGGAAATGGATTCCAATCTTGCGTTATGTCAAAACAAAATACTTCACCATTTTTTTCCATTACATCTTTTAAATATTTATCATCTAATTGAATTTCTCGTCCCCCAAGAGAATTCAACCAATAAACAGTTAAAGCATCTCTTTCTAATACTTCTAGTAAAGCGGCAAGCAAAGCACTATATTTATTTGTATGTGCCGCTAGACCAGTTGAAGTTGAAGGAATATATGGATTATCATTTTTAGAGCCTAATCCAATTAATTCTTGTGGAATATAAAATGTTTCATTATTATATAAAGAATAAACTTTACCATAATATTGTTGTTGTGGAGAACATTTTTTAAAAGGAAAATTATCGTTATTATATTGATAATCAGAAAACAAAGAAAATTCATTAGATACTAAAACCTTTTCTTTATCTAATTCATCATATTTCTTAAGTTCAAAATTACAAACTGCACCAGCATATCTTTCTAATGACTCACCAAGTGCACCCATAATCGCACAATTTTCATCAAAACTAATAGAACCACTGGCCGTATTCCAATTACCAACACTATCTTTAGGAACCGCATAATTATATACATTAGATATATCACAAAAATTATTTGGGATTTTTTGATATGGTAATACAATTCCACATCTAAAATTACAACTATTCTCTAGTAAAAATTGATTCAATGTTTTCATTTTCCACCTATATCTTTATCATCATCTTTTTTAATATCTTTCTTTATAAATTTTTCCAATTTCATTAAAACATAATAACCACCAATTAATCCAATAAATAAAATTATCCAAAGCCCATTTACACCTAGCAAAAAAAGCGATAAAACAATCAAAATTATTATTAACAAATTAAAAATACCACTAATTTTCAATTTTTTTGAAACTGATTCAGTTCCATCAATCTTTGTTATAGATTGTTCATTGTTTATATTTTTGTTTTTATTTTGTTTTATTAGAATAATGCTAATGACTACTAATATCAAGACAAAAGTTAAATAATCACCGCTAGTTAATTCAATATTATAATTAAAAAAATCTAATTTAGTAGTAGTATCATTAAAAC
>CANROQ010000125.1 GCA_947632295.1 uncultured Bacilli bacterium | reverse complement strand
CCTTAATTATTGGTGAAGATAGTCCAAGTAGTATGATTTTAGGTGTATCACCACTTTATGATGATTGCCCAATTAGAGTTGATATCAATGATTTATTTAGTAATCATATGGCTATTTTTGGTAATACTGGTAGTGGTAAATCTTGTGGTGTTGCTAGACTTTTACAAAATGTTTTTAGCAATCCTAAATTATTGCCTTATAAATCTAATTTCTTTATATTTGATGCTTATGGTGAATATCATAATGCTTTCAAAGATATAAATAAGATTAATCCTAATTTACATTTTAAATATTATACAACAAATAAAACGGAGGCCGGAGAACAAAAACTTAAAATTCCTTTATGGCTTTTAAATGTTGACGATATGGCTCTTTTATTAGCGGCTAGTAGTCACTCGCAATTAACGATTATCGAAAAAATGTTAAAATTAGTTAAAATTTTTTCCCAGTCAGATGAACAATCAATTAAATATCGTAATCATTTAATTGCAAAAGCAATAATGAATATTTTATATACTAATCAAACATCACCAAGTAAAAGAAATGATATTTTTTCAATTTTAGCAACTTGTTCAACAGCGCAATTCAATCTTGAGGCTCCTGTTCAAGGTATTGGTTATGTTCGAAAATTCCGTGAATGTTTTACGATGAATAAAGATGGTCAATTTACTGAAAGTATATTAGTTACAGAATATATAAGTAGTTTTATCGATGAAGAGTTAGAAAAGTATGAACCAACTAATCCAAGTTTTTATACTTTAGAAGATATGGAAAGGGCGATGAACTTTACATTAATTTCTGAAGGACTTTTAAAAAATGAAAAAATGTATGATGAGGCTATCATGCTTAAAGTTCGTTTGCATGCTTTAGTAATTGGTGAAAATGCTGAATATTTTAAAATGGATAAATATATGACTGTCGAACAATATATTTCTAGTTTAGTTGCTTGTCCAGATGGACGTAAGGCTCAAATTATTAACTTTAACTTAGAAGATGTCGATGATGCTTTTGCGAAAAGTGTTACTAAAATTTATACGAGAATGTTATTTGATTTTACTAAACGTTTAAATGTTAGGGCTTCAATACCATTCCACATTTTCTTAGAGGAAGCACACCGTTATGTTCAAAACGATAATGATAAATTTTTACTTGGTTATAACATTTTTGATCGTGTGGCTAAGGAAGGTCGTAAATATGGTTTAATTTTTAACCTTATTTCACAACGTCCTGTTGAAATTTCCGAAACTGTTATTTCACAATGTTCAAATTTTATTATCTTTAAAATGAACCATCCAAGAGATTTGGAATATATTAAGAAAATGTTACCAAACATTAGTGCTGAAGTTGTTGAAAAACAAAAAAGTCTACAACCAGGTACTTGTGTAGCCTTCGGTAAAGCTTTTAAAATTCCAATGATTATAAAGATGCAAATGCCTAATCCAGAACCACAAAGTTCAAACTGTGATGTTGTCCAAAGATGGGGTAATTAATTATATTTTAAAATGTTACTTTTATAGTGCATTTTGAAATATAATTTTTCTTTTTTTATCATATAGTAATATGTGAGGTGTTTAAAAAATGCAATATAAATATCTTTTGGATTATATATATCAAAATTTTAAAACGGATAAACAAATTTTAAAAGATCCAAATATTAGTTTTAGTACTGATAATAACACTAATATCCATCATTTTTGTATACATAAAAATACTTTGGAACATGATATTACAGGAACTATTATAAAACAAAATCATCAAATTATTATTTATTTTAGCTTACAAGAGAATAATGATTATTATTTATTTATAAGTAAGGCCAATATTATTGATATTCACAAATATAAAAAAGCAATTATCAATAATTGTTGTTTAAAAAATCAAATAATAGAATCATACGAAAAAATTATTAAAAATTATGATAATATTGACAATTTATATAAATTTTCGACAACGGATAAAATTATTGAAAATGGAATAATAGACGATGATATGAGGCCATTATTGAATAATATTATACATAATAATCAAAAAAAAGTATTAAAAAGACTATAAATAATAGCCTTTTTTTTAAATTTATTATATAATTTTAACAGGTGATAGAAATGTTTGAAAATTTAGGTGATAGATTACAAAACGCCATAAATAAAATTAAAGGTTATGGCAAAATAACTGAAGAAAATATTAGTGAAGTTACAAGAGAAATTAGACTTGCTTTGTTAGAGGCTGATGTCAATTACAAAGTCGTCAAAGAATTTATCAATAATGTTAAGGAAAAAGCCTTAGGTGAAGAAGTTCAAAAAAGTTTAAAACCTAGCGAATTGTTCGTTAAAATTGTTAAAGATGAATTAGTTGACTTATTAGGTGGAGAAAGTGCTCCATTGAATACTAGTGGTAATCCTGCAATTTTAATGTTAGTTGGTCTTCAAGGTAGTGGTAAGACGACGACTATTGCTAAATTGGCTAACTTTTTGCGCAAAAAACACAATAAAAAACCATTGCTAGTTGCTTGCGATATTTATAGACCAGCTGCTATCGATCAATTAAAACAGTTGGGACGCGAATTAAATATTGAAGTATATTCCGAAGGTAAAAATAATCCTGTTTTAATTGCTACCAATGCCCTTAATTATGCTAAAGAAAATGGTTTTAATTATGTTTTAATCGACACAGCTGGACGTTTACATATCGATGAAGAGTTAATGCAAGAATTGGATAATATTAGCCAAAATATTCATCCTCATGAAACAATTTTAGTTATCGATAGTATGACTGGTCAGGATGCTGTTAATGTTATCGAAGGCTTTAATAATCGTTTAAATTTAACAGGAGCGATTTTAACTAAATTAGATGGTGATACACGAGGTGGAGCGGCTTTATCGATTCGTCATTTAACTAATGTACCAATTAAATTTATCGGTGTTAGTGAAAAAATGGATGGACTAGAAGAATTTCATCCTGATCGTATGGCTACAAGAATTCTTGGCATGGGCGATTTAATGACGATGATTGAAAAAGCCGAATCGGTTATTGACCAAGATGAAGTAATGAGTGCTGCTAAAAAAATGCAAAATGGTAAATTTGATTTAGAGGATTTTTTAAGTCAATTAAAACAAATAAAAAAACTTGGACCATTAGAAAATTTATTAAAATTAATTCCTGGTGCTAGTAAAATGGGTTTAAATAAAGTTCAAATAAATCCTAAAGATATGGCTCATATCGAAGCAATTATTTTATCGATGACACCATATGAGAGAAAACATCCTGAAATTATTAAAGCCAGTCGCAAAATTAGAATAGCAGC
>CANROQ010000124.1 GCA_947632295.1 uncultured Bacilli bacterium | reverse complement strand
TTGGTTTGTTAATAGTTAGTGCTAGTAGTTTGATAACAATATTTACGTATTATTTAATTTTAAGATATAGTTATGATTTAAATGCAATTTTTCATAAGTCGATATTTTTATCAAGTATAGTATATTTTATTTGTTTTAATTGTATTTCATTATCATTTTTAATTTCGTCATCAATTATATTAAAATATTTTTATTATTATCATAATCAACTTAATAATTTATCTAATATTTATGTGTCTAAAAAAATTAATAATTTATTAGTTTCTAATTAAAAGTGATTTAAAAAATTTTTTTAAACCACTTTTTAATATTTATTAATAATTCAGCTAGTGAATAATTACTCTCATTACGAAAATATTTAATAAATTCCATAGTTATACCAGCCATAAAAAAGGAAACATCGAGTTCTAAATATTTATTATCGCAAACATTTTTTAAGGCTTTATAAATTTTGTCACCGGCAATATTTTTTAATTTATGTAGAAATAATAGAGTATCATCGGTTGAAAATAAAAGTTTATAAGTTTCTTCATTTTCTTTTAGACAATTAATTATATTTTCAAAATAATTTTCAATATCTTCCTTTGATGTTAAAACTAATGCTTCGTTACATAAAAGATCAATGGTTTGTAATTGGTAATCTTTAGCAACTTCATAGATATTTTCATAATGTGTATAAAAAGTACTACGAGTAATACCAGCTTTTTCTACTAATTCTTTAACTGTTACTTTACTAAGCTGTCTTTTTTCATGAATTAATTCGGCAAAAGTTTTTTTGATTAAATTGCGTGTTTTTACTGATGAAGAATTTAGACATTTAACTCTCATAACAAAATTTCCTTTCTTTAATTTTTAAAATATAAAAAATTATATCACTATTTTATGTACTAATAAAGACAATTTTACTAAAAATGTCCAAATTTAGACATTTTTTAAATTTTATGCTTTATTTTTTTTATTTATAGGCATATAATATATTGCGTTTTTAAAAAGAGGAGAGATAGTTATGCGCAAAATTACTGATTTTATTATTGATAAAAGGTACTATATCTTAACTTTATTTGTTATTTTAACAGTAGTGTGTGCAATTTTATCACAAAAGGTAACAATTAATTATGATATAGCCAAGTATTTGCCAGATACTTCTAATACGAGAATTGGCATGGATATTATGGAAGAAGAATTTGCAGGTTTAGATACAAGTAATTTAAATGTCATGTTTGAAAATTTAGATTCTAGCGAAAAGTCTTCTATTAAAGAATATCTTGAGGATATTGAAGGAGTAAGTAGTGTCGATTATGATGATAGTGAGAAGTACAATAAGGATAATTATACTTTATATGTAATTACGGTCGATGCGAAATCTGATTCTAAAGAAGCTGCAAATATTTATAATGATATTATTGAACATTATGCTGATTATACTTTATATACTAGTGGTTCAGTATCCGATACTAACGAACCAATTTTACCAATTTGGATTATTGTTTTAGCAGTTTTAAGTGCTTTAGTTATTTTAATTATTATGTGTGATTCCTATATAGAACCTTTCTTATTTTTAACAGCAATTTTAATGGCAGTTGTTCTAAATAACGGAACTAATATTATTTTTGATAGTGTATCGAATGTAACTAGTTCAATTTGTGCCATTTTACAACTTGCCTTATCGATGGATTATTCGATTATGCTAATGAATAGATATAATCAAGAAAAAGAAAAACAATCCGATAAAATTAAAGCGATGAAAAATGCCTTACATCATGCTTTTCAAGCCATATCAAGTAGTTCAGTTACGACGATTGTTGGTCTTTTAGCGCTTGTCTTTATGAGTTTTACAATTGGTCGTGATTTAGGTTTTGTTCTTGCTAAAGGTGTTTTATTTAGTTTGATTTGTATTTTCTTTGTATTACCAGTTTTTATTTTAATGTTCGATAAGTTAATTACCAAAACTCATAAAAAAAGTCCAATTATTACTTTGAATAAAATTGGTTCAATTAGTTATAAATTGCGTTTTTTAGCTCTTATTTTGTTCATTGGTGTTTGTGTTGGCAGTTGTATTTTAAAAGGTAATTTAGGTTTTGATTACACAAGTTCTGAAGAAGATGAAATCTCTAAAGTCTTTACTGAAAATAATCAAATGGCTATTATCTATAAAAATAGTGATGAAGATAAAATGGCCAAACATTTAAAAGAATTTGAAAATATTAAAAAAGTTGATGAAGTTTTAGGTTATGGTAATACGATTGATGAAAGTTTAACTTATGATAAATTAAATTTAAAATTACAAGATTTAGGTTCTAATGTCGATGTTGAAGATTATTTACTTAAAATAGTATATTATAATTATTATAATTCCAATAATAATGTTAAAATGACTTTTGATGAGTTTGTAAATTTTATTGAAAATGAAGCTTATAAAAACGAAAAAATTAATCAAAAAATCGATGCGATTACAAAAAGTAATATTACGCGTCTTAAAAATTTTACTTCTATAGAGCAAATGAATGAAGAAAAAACTGCTTATGATATTGCGCAAATTCTAGAAATAGATGAGAGTAGTGTAAAAGATTTATTTGTTTATTATTTATCGATTAATGATAATATTAAAATAAGTCTTAATGATTTTCTTAATTTTATGTTCAATGATATTTTAACTAATCCTGATTATGCGAATAGTTTAGATGATGCTTCAATTGAAAAATTAAATTTATTAAGAAAATTTGCTAATTACGATACTATAAATCAAAAAATGACTAGTGAAGAGATAGCTAATTTATTTGGAATTGATTATAATACTATAAAAAGTTTATATACATATTATATTAGTATTAATGATATCGATTTAAAATTGACACTTAATGAATTTTCTAATTTTGTTTTAAATAATGTTTTAAATGATGAAAGGTATGCCGAAAATTTTACTGATGAGATGATTTCTAATATCAAATTACTTGCAACTTATAGTAATTTAGAATTTATTCAAAAACAAATGACTAGTCAAGAATTAGCTGATTTATTTAGTATAGATGATATTAAAATAAAACAATTATTACTTCTTTATTATAATAATATAGAAACAAATAATAAATTAAGTATAAGTGAATTTTTTAATAAGACAATTTATTTAAAAGACAATACCAATTATTTAGATAGTACCGATATTACTATGCTTCGAAACTTAAATAATTTAACTAATAAAGAATTAATTACGATGAAAATGGATGAAAGTGGTCTTAAATTAATTTTTGATACATTAAATAATGGTTTAGTTGATATGGTTTATGCAAATGCCAAAATACCTGATGATACATTAATGACACCAATGGAATTTGTCGATTT
>CANROQ010000123.1 GCA_947632295.1 uncultured Bacilli bacterium | reverse complement strand
TTATTTAAAACTTCATTACCATTGGCATCAGTAATAATTACTGTTCCTTCGATAAAAGCATTATCGGAATCTTCTAATTTAAAATTAAAAGTATTATTTTCATCGTCAACAGTAAACATATCAACATATGGTTTATTTTTTAAAATTTCTTTAGTTATAGACAATTTAGTATCTACTTCACGATTATTAGCTAATATAACACTAGAAATTTTAAAATCATGAACACCAGGAGAATTTGGAGTTTCTAAACTAACACTATAAGAAGAACCATTATATATAACAGGATAATAAACTCCATCAATTTTAACTTTCTTAATAATTTCATTAAGTGTAACTTTGGCTGTAAATTCTAAAGTAATATTTCCACGTTTTACATAAATTTCTTCTTCGTTTAATGCGCTTAAATCAACTTTATATTTAACTTCTTCAGTTACATGTTCAGTGCTATCACCTACATCTTCAATATCGACTTTACCATCATTATTTACATCATAATCATTATTTGGTCTTGAATTATTTTGAGATGCATTATTATTAGAATTAATAGAATTAGTATAAGATTTATCTTCTAAATCAGTTGTTTTTTCAGTTTCTTCATCTTTAGTACCTTGAAAATCAAGAAGATATTTCATAATATCTACAGCATCATTATAATCAGTTTTACCATCTTTATTAACATCTTGTTTTCTATTATTTGTAAACATAAAGAATATAATAGCAACAAGTGCAATCACTGTTAAACTAACAAAAACAACAATAATTTTTTCTTTTTTTCTTATTATTACATATATAGTACCACCAATTAATATTACCATAATTATAGTAAGTCCTATAATTATAGGTTTAGTCGAAGAAGTTTGAATAATCTCTTCATTACTATCTATTATTTCTTGTGAATTATTTGAAGGAGGTACTTCACCATCTACCGCATCACGAGTTACTAAAACATTAACTGATGATGTATTATAAGTTGTTTTACCACTTCCATTTGATGAAGAAATATTTGTTAAAGTAATGCTGGTATTACCGACATTTGCTTTATCTTTAACTTTTAGACGAATTTTAAATAATTCGGTAGAAATTTCTCCAGATTTATTAATAATTCCAAATTTATTATTAGAATTATTATAGATAATATCGACTGTATCATCTTTCGATATAAAATTTTTATTATCTATTTCAGTAAAAACATTTCTATCATAATTTAAAGTAGCAGTTAAAGCATAAAGTTTCTCATCACTAGATAATTTAGCCGTTACTGTAACTTCATCGCCTATTTCTAAATCAGTTTTATCAACTTCTAAAGTTATATCACCTTTAGCCATAACATTTATTGGTAATAAAATACTAGTTAATAACATTAATAAAAAATATTTTAAACTTAAATGTTTTCGCATAAAATTCACCCCATCTATATAAATTATATAATAAATTTGTTTTGTATTCTACTACATATTTATAAATTTTGCAAGAAAAATTTAAACTTTACTATATTTATTTACATATTATTTTATAACAAATCAAAATTATTAGAATTAATAACAGTATCTTTAGTAAGTATTAATTTTTTATAACCTACATTTTCATTTTCTAATAATGATCTTTCAACATCATTTAATATTCGCTTAAAAGCATTATTGACACTACGCATACCCATTTCACTATTTGGAATACTATCTAATATAGCATCTATAAAAGTGTCATCGATTTTAATATCAATTCCAAATTGTCTTTTATATCTAGTATTCTTTTTATATAATTCACTTAACTTAGATTCTAATAGTATTTTCTTTTTTGTTTCTCTATCTAAATCATTAAATACTAAAATAGTACTAATTCGCGATATTTCCTCTAAAGTAAAATACTTTTTTTCAATAATTTTTTTTCTAATATCATTATCATTTAATAATTTTTGATTTTGTTCACCAGTATTAAAACCTGCTACTTTTTGATTATCCGTAATTCGATCAAAAACACCAGCAAAAATTTTATTAGTCATTGATGAATTAAAATTGAATTCATAATTTTCAGTACTAATTGGAAAAATTCCTCCTGAAGTAAAAGTCAACAAAATATTTTTAATTACCGTTTTAATATCTAAATCGGAATCATTTAACTTATCAAATTCGTCTAAAAATATAAGTCCACGTTGTGCTTTATTTAAATCAAATCTAGCTAAATTATATAACGATAATATAACATCTTCCATACTCATACCTTTAATACCTTGTGGAACTAAATTAGAAGCGTTAACAATAATAGAAGGTATATCTAAATAAGAACAAGCTGCATTAACTGTTTCCGTTTTACCTACTCCTGTCGGTCCTACTAATAAAATTGCTTCCGTTCCTTCATTATTTAAAGCCGTATAATTCATATATAATTTTTGCGCAAAAACATCGATTTCTTTATCATGACCAAAAACTCGTTCTTTTATATATTTACATAATCCTTGATATGACACTTGTGCCTTAGAATTAGCAATATGCATAATATCATTACTATTCTTTGTATCAGCTACATTTATAGAAGAAAATTGATTTTCAACTTTTTTTATCGTTTCGATTTCTTCAACTTTTCCATTAACGACATGAATTTTAGTAACACCTGTCTTTTTTGAAGTTTTGTCAAAATCCGATAATAATCGCTTATATTTTTCCAATATCATTTTAGTTTTATGAAAATCGTTACACTTTAAAAGTTCATTTAATATATCTTTATTTAATACAATAGATGGTATGTTTTTATTATACATATATGTAATATCTTCTTCTTTTTCTTTAATAAAAGTTAAATCAATTTCATGTCTTTGAACTATATCACTATCTTTAGTTATTTCAGCATAAATAATTTTTTCTTTAAAATCATTATAAAAATAATCACCTAAAAATTGTTGATTATCATCATTCAAATTATCTTCTTCAAAATCATAAATTATCTTTAAATCTTCCAATGAAAAAACATTATCGACTATATATTTATTTTTTAAATCTTTTTTATCACATATTAAAGATATAATATCATCCGCAGATTGAAATTGTGTTCCTATTGCTATACCTTTAATTAAAGATATAGGAAATAAAAGAAATTTACTTTTATCTAATTTAATTACATGATATTTTATTCCATATTCCAACTCATAATTTTCACTCATAAAATCACCTTAGCGCTTATTATATATAAATATTAATAAAAATGCAAACAAAAAAGAAGAAATTTCTTCTTTTTTGGTTCAATAATAACTATTTTTATCTAACAATACGATACTCAATACTTGAAGATTTTCTTAAATCTACATCTACTGTACTAAATACTGATCTCGTTTCTCCTGGTTCTAATGACTC